>CALMOP010000119.1 GCA_937871775.1 uncultured Gemmatimonadota bacterium
GAACCACTTTACCGTTCCGGTGGTGCGCATGGTCCTGCTCCTTGTGACTCGGGTAATCGGAGTGGGGGCATGCCGCACGACCGACTACGGTTTGCGTGGATTTCCCCTCCACGCGGGGCTTGGTTACCGCGGCACAACACTGCGCCAGGAACAGCAACCAGGAAAAGCGGGGGCCAGGCCCAATACCAGCCCCTCAGATCTCAGGTCGGGACAGGTCACGATGAGGGGCTTGCCGAAGGCAACAACCTACGTCGGTGCCCGCAAAACGACAAGCTCGCGGCTGGAACTCCCACCTATCCCCCGGTCCCTCAATCCCTCAATCCCCCAGTCCCCCAGTCCCCCAGTCCCCCAGTCCCTCAGTCCCTCAATCCCCCAATCCCCCAATCCCCCGCTTCCCCTACAGCCGCTCGAACCTGGCCTGAAAGAAGCGCAGATACCTCGGCTCGTAGGTCATCCGGAGGCCCCGGGTCTCCGCCCGCCGGTCGAAGATCGTCTTCACCGATTCGGCCACCACATCCATGTGGGCCTGGGTGTACACTCGCCGCGGAATGGTGAGCCGGGTCAGCTCGAGCCGGGGGAAATTGTGGTCCCCCGTCTCGGGGTTGCGCCCGGCACTCACCACCCCGCGCTCCATGGCCCGGATTCCCGAGTCCAGGTACAGCTCCGCCGCCAAGGTCTGGGCCGGGAACTCATGCTGCGGGATGTGGGGGTAGAAGGCCCGCGCATCCAGGAACACCGCATGGCCCCCGACCGGCTGAACGATCGGGACATTCCAGTCCGTGAGCAGCTCGCCCAGGTAGTGCACCTGCCCCACCCGGGACCGGATGTAGTCGTCCTGCAGGCACTCCTCGATTCCGATCGCCATGGCTTCCATGTCGCGGCCCGCCATGCCCCCGTAGGTGTGCAGGCCCTCGTAGACCACGATCAGGTTCCGCAGCTCTTCGTAGAGGGTCCAGTCGTTGACCGCGAGCCAGCCCCCGATATTGACCAGGTTGTCCTTCTTGCCGCTCATCCAGGCACCGTCGGTGCAGGAGCAGAATTCCCGCACGATCGCGGCAATGGGGACGTCGGCGTACCCGGGCTCGCGCTCCTGAATGAAGTAGGCGTTCTCCGCCATGCGGGTGGCGTCGAGGAAGATGCGGACGCCGTGGCGGTCGCACAGCACCCGGAGCGCCTTCACATTCTCCATCGAGACCGGCTGCCCACCGGCCATGTTGACCGTGCCCGCCAGGCTGACGTAGGCGATGCGATTGGCCCCTTCCTTCGCGATCAGGGCTTCGAGCCTGCCGAGGTCGACGTTGCCCTTGAAGGGGTGCAGGCTGGTCGTGTCATGGGCGTCCTCGACGATGACGTCCACGAACACTCCACCGGCCAGTTCCTGATGCAGTCGAGTGGTGGTGAAGTACATGTTGCCGGGCACCAACTGGCCCGGGGTGATCGCACAGCGGCTGAGGAGGTGCTCCGCCCCGCGTCCCTGATGGGTCGGCAGGATGTGGGCATACCCATAGTGGGTGCGGACTGCGGCCTCGAGCCGATAGAAGTTCCGGCTTCCCGCGTAGGCCTCGTCGCCCAGCATCATGCCCGCCCACTGGCGGTCGCTCATGGCGCCGGTGCCGCTGTCGGTCAGGAGGTCGATGTAGACATCATCGGATTTCAGGAGAAAGGTGTTGTAGTCGGCGGCCCGGAGGGCGCTGACCCGTTCCGCCGCGGTGACCCGCCGGAGCGGCTCGACCATCTTGATCTTCCACGGCTCGGCCCAGCTGCGGCGGCCGAACTGCGGACCCATCGTCTGCGGTATCGCATCCATGGCAGGCCCGGGGCTCGAGGGGGGGGGCGCATCGAGGCTAGCCGACCCCGGCTGAAGAAGTCACGAAGACGGCTAGAAGGTCGGTTCATCGAGTTGGGTCTCCGCCGGCGCTCCCGCTCACTTTCCCACGGTTTTCATCCTCCCCTCATGTCGGGCCTATCGATTAGGTGGTGAGTTCCATACCCTTGCCGAGAATCCCCACACCCCGAGGTGCCCCATGACATCCACAGCCAGGCCAGTCCAGAACGCGGTGCTGCCACGTACGGCCGCCAGCTTCAAGAGCCAGCTCCCGATCCGGGCCCGCTACGACAACTGGATCGCCGGCGAATACGTGGCCCCGGCCCGCGGCCAGTACTTCACCAACCCGACCCCGATCACTGGGCAGCAGCTCTGCGAGGTCGCCCGCTCCACCCACGAGGACGTGGACAAGGCCCTCGATGCCGCCCACGCCGCGGCCCTCAGCTGGAACACCACTTCTCCCGCTTACCGGGCCAACATCCTCAATCGGATCGCCGATCGGCTGGAGCAGAACCTGGAAGCCATCGCGCTGATCGAGACCATCGATAACGGCAAGCCCATCCGGGAGACCATCAACGCCGACCTGCCTCTCGCGGTCGACCACTTCCGCTACTTCGCGGGTGCCCTGCGGGCCCAGGAAGGGAGCATCTCGGAGGTGGACAGCGATACCGTGGCCTACCATTTCCATGAGCCGCTCGGAGTGGTCGGGCAGATCATCCCCTGGAACTTCCCGCTGCTGATGGCGGTCTGGAAGCTCGCACCCGCGCTGGCAGCCGGCAACTGCGTAGTCATCAAACCCGCAGAGCAGACCCCGGTGTCCATCATGGCATTCATGGAGCTGATCGCCGACATCCTGCCGAGCGGGGTCGTGAACGTGGTCCAGGGTTTTGGGCTCGAGGCCGGCAAGCCCCTCGCATCGAGTCCGCGGATCGCGAAGGTGGCCTTCACCGGCGAGACAACCACCGGCAGGCTGATCATGCAATACGCCGCGGAGAACCTGATCCCGGTCACCCTGGAGCTGGGCGGCAAGTCGCCCAACATCTTCTTTGCCGATGTTCTGGAAGCGGACGACGACTTCTTCGACAAGGCGCTCGAAGGGTTCACCATGTTCGCGTTGAATCAGGGCGAGGTCTGCACCTGTCCTTCACGTGCGCTGATCCAGGAGTCGATCTACGACCGGTTCATGGAACGGGCGGTTGCCCGCACCAGGGCCATCGTGGAGGGGAACCCGCTTGATGCCAAGACCATGATCGGAGCCCAGGCCTCCAACGATCAGCTGGAGAAGATCCTGGGCTACATCGATATCGGGAAGAAGGAAGGGGCGCGAATCCTCACCGGCGGCGCCCGCCGAGTGCATGCCGGCGAGCTCAAGGATGGCTACTACGTCCAGCCCACCATCTTCGAGGGCCATAACCGGATGCGGATCTTCCAGGAGGAAATCTTCGGGCCGGTCGTGTCGGTCACCAAGTTCAAGACCCAGGACGACGCCCTGGCCATCGCCAACGACACTCTCTACGGGCTGGGCGCCGGAGTGTGGAGTCGCGACGCGAATACCTGCTACCGGATGGGGCGAGCGATCAAGGCCGGGCGGGTGTGGACCAACTGCTACCATGCCTATCCGGCCCACGCTGCGTTCGGTGGCTACAAGCAGTCGGGCATGGGACGGGAAACCCACAAGATGATGCTGGATCACTACCAGCAGACCAAGAACCTGCTGGTCAGCTACAGCCCGAAGAAGCTCGGGTTCTTCTAACTCATTGCGGTGCCACGGGTGGAGATCACCCCGGAGGCCGCGGCCGTGCTGCGCCAGCTGGTGGCGCAGCGCGGCCGCTCCTCTTTCATCAGTCCGGGGGCCTGCCCTATCGCAGCGCCTGGATCACCGGAAGCCGCGCGGCTCTCCAGGCAGGAAAGAAGCCGCCGACCGTCCCCATGACGGCGGCGAAGCAGAGCCCGGCCAGGAGCAGCCCCGGAGTCACCCTGAAGCTGAAGGCGATCTCGCTGAAACTGGCCCAGTTGGTGGTGCTGGTGACGATACCGTTGATGGGCAGCGCCAGCAGGATCCCGATCACGCCGCCCAGCAGGGCGATCAGGGCTGATTCCACCAGGAAGCTGAGCAGCACACTCACGGGGTGGAAACCCAGCGTGAGGAGGACCGCGATCTCCGGAGCCCGGGAGGCCACCGCGGCATACATGGTATTCACCGCGCCGAAGACCGCCCCGATGGCCATGATGCTGGTGATGCCGAATGCGAGGATCTCGAGGATCCGACCCAGCACCGCCGACTGCTGGGCATAGAAGCGCGATTCCCGGTACACGTCCACGGTGAGTCGCTGGTCCGCCTCGAGGGCCCGCTTGGCTTCCTCGAACGCCGCCGGATCCTTGAGCCGGAAGCTCACCGACTGGAACACCTGCCCCCGGAATACCGGCATGAACTGCTCGTTCTCGCCCCAGACCTCCGACTCGAAGGCCGAGCCACCGGCGGTAAACTGGCACACCACAGTCCAGTCCCGCCCGCCGAAGCGCAGGGTCTGGCCGATGTCGGTGTTGGGAAAGCGCTGCGCCATCTTGCGGCCGACGCAGACCTCGGCGCGCCCGGAGTGCGGCCGTTCGCCGCCCACGATCCGGAGGTTCTGTCGTACCGTCCATGCGGCGTCGCTCACCCCCCGGACCACCACATTGGCCACACTGCCGGTATCGTCGGAGCGGCGGGTGAGGGGGATGAGCACGTACACCTCGGGACTCACCATGGGGTGCCCGGCCGCATCGATCGCCAC
>CALMOP010000120.1 GCA_937871775.1 uncultured Gemmatimonadota bacterium
CTGTCCGGCGGCATGGCCCGCTCCAGCGCCAGCCCCGGAATCGGGTTGATGGACATCGATCCCTTGAGCGACCGGACGACCTTGGGGATGAAGGCGTTCCCCAGGGGTCGGTACAGGCAGCCCCACCAGCAGAAGAACACCTCGGCCATGAAGTCGAGCACCAGGTTCTCGGTCTCTTCCCGGGAATGCACCGAGGACAGGAGCCGCGCCACCTGTCGCATGGCCCGAAGCTGGAACACCGCGTCGTCCAGCTGGCTCTGGCGCTCCTTGAGCACCCCGTGCAGCTCCAGCATCACCGAAAGCCCCAGCGCGATCGAGGTGGCCTGGGCCCGGAGTTCTCCGGCAACCGGCGGCTCGGCCAGAATCGCGAGTTCGGTCTGGCCGCTGGTCAGCCGGATGACCTCGACCGCGCGCACCAGCCAGTCGGGTGGCGGCAGGGTGGCCACCAGCTTCGAAGGTGAGGTGACCTGGAACCAGATCCGATCGCTGCCGAAGCGGCGAGCCAGCGCCTCTCGGCAGCGTTCGTAGAGTTCGCCGTCGTTGCGGGCAAGCCGGCAGGCCGCCGCAAACGCACTCGGTAGCGAGACCAGCGTGGACATCGGGGTGGGGGCTTCCATCCTGTTGGGCAATATAGTGATAGGACTGTTGCGGAGGGAACGCCCAGCCCGCAATGGGGACTCGGCGACAGGAGGATCGACGGCGGCGGTCGGGGCCGGCGGCGGAGCGCTGAACCACGGTCTGGTGGTGAAGGTAGGCGGCGGAAGTGGGGGCAGGGGCAGACTCCCCGGTGGGGCGAGCGGGGCCTACTCGGTTTCAATGACCTCACTCAGACGGGTCGCGAGGCTGCGCAGCTCCCCCAGCATGCTGGGGCGGGGCCCCACCGGATGGCGTTCCATGGTCTCCACGACCTCCCCGAACCAGCGCAGCAGCGCGGTGGCGCCGCCGGGCGCGTAGCCGGACAGATACTCCGCTCCCAGCCGGCGGGCATCGGTGAGCATCGAGCCGCAGACGTGGATCTCCCGGGCCGCGGCCACCTCGAGGGCTCGGGTCTCCGCCTGGGCCAGCCCGGCCAGAAAGTCCAGCCGACACACCTCCCAACTTCGTTCCTTTCCGCGGGCGTCGTAGCGTTGTTCCGTGGCCTGCTCCAGGATTCCCAGCACCAGGGAACCGAACTTCTGGCTGATCTTCTCCACCAGCGCCGGCCGGATCGTCGGGGTGGCCTCGTTCAGGAGCGAAACCAGCACCCCGGCGGCGATGGTGGCCTCATCGGCGCCATGCCGGGCCAGGATGAGCGCGACGTTGCCGGGCTCAACCGGCCAGGCCGAGCCCTCGGCGCCCGGCCGAACCGGGGGGCGGCCGTGCTTCGCCACGAACGCGAGGGCGTGCGCGATCCGGTCGGAGTATCCGTAGATCATGGGATGCCAAGGAGTTTATGGGTCTGCAGGCTGAGCCGCCACTCCGGATGCCCCAGGCAGTAGGCCAGAGCCAGTTCGGTGTTGTGGGCTCGCTCGGGGCCGTCCATCGGCTGTAGAAAGAAATGCCGGAATGACAACCGGCGGTACTGCTCCGGCTCTCCGCCGACCTGAGGGTAGACCAGCTTCAACTCATCACCGCTGGTCTGGACCAGGGTGGCCCCGACCTTGGGACTCACGCAGACCCAGTCGATCCCGGTCGGAACCGGCAGGGTGCCGTTGGTTTCCACCGCGATCTCGAAGCCCGCCGCGTGCAGCGCCGTCACCGCTTCGAGGTCCAGCTGCAGCAACGGTTCGCCACCGGTACACACCACCAGGGGGCGGGCCAGGGGGGACACGCCGGCCGGCCAGGTGCGGCCCACCGCTGCCACCAGTTCCTCCGCCGAGTCGAAGTGTCCGCCACCGCTGCCGTCGACCCCAACGAAATCGGTGTCGCAGAACCGGCACACCGCGGTCGCCCGGTCGGCCTCGCGGCCGGACCAGAGGTTACACCCGGCAAAGCGGAGGAAGACCGCCGGCCGTCCGGTGTTGGCCCCCTCGCCCTGGAGGGTGTAGAACATCTCCTTCACGCTGTAGTGCATTGGGACTGTCCCCGTGCTCCTCTGGTCTCCGATCCCCGAGCTAAACTAGCCCGATTCCGCGACAGCGGGACCGTCGCGGCCGCGCAACTGGCACGCCCGGTGGCGGGGGGAGATATTGAGACCCTCCCAACGGCTCCGCCTGGACCAGGCTCCCAAGCTTCCCAGACCGTGACCGGCGTGGCATGGGGAACTTCGAGCGACCGAGGTCCGGGATGGGTGTACTGAAGGTTGGTGTGGGCCACGCGACCTCGCCTGATGAAGCGGCTGCCACGGCCATGCTCGCCACCCCACGGGCCGGGCTGGCCCTGGTGTTCAGCTCCTACGGTCTGGATCCGCACGAG
>CALMOP010000121.1 GCA_937871775.1 uncultured Gemmatimonadota bacterium
CAAGCTCGCCGCCCGGCTCGCCCATCCGCACATCCTGCCCCTGTATGACTCGGGTGAGGCCCAGGGACTGCTGTTCTACGTGATGCCCAACATGGAGGGCCGCTCGCTGCGGGAGTGGCTGGATCGCGAGCGGCAGCTGCCGCTGGGCGACGCCTTGCGGATCACCCGCGAGGTGGCGTCGGCCCTGGACTACGCCCACCGCCACGGTGTGGTTCATCGCGACGTGAAGCCGGAAAACATCCTGCTGCACGAGGGTGCCGCGATGGTCGCCGACTTCGGGATCGGCAAGGCGCTGACCGCCCCGGGCGGGTCGATCACCCAGACCGGAATCGCGGTCGGCACGCCGGCCTACATGAGCCCGGAGCAGGCGTCCGGCGACGGCGACGTGGATGGCCGCAGCGACCTCTACAGTCTGGGGTGCGTGCTGTACGAGATGCTCGCGGGCGAGCAGCCCTTCACCGGACCCACCGCGCAGGCCGTCATCACCAGGCGGTTCGTGGCGCCGATCCCCATGGTGAGCCACCTGCGTGACGTGCCCGACGGGGTGGACGGCGCGGTGGCGCGCGCGCTGGCGCGGACCCCGGTGGACCGGTTTGCGTCGGCCGCCGACTTCGCCGCGGCACTCGATCTCATCCGGAGCGACGCGGCCGCTACCCCTCCCGGAGGACGGCCTTCGGCCCCCGCCCCACCGCGCAAGTCGATCGCGGTCCTGCCACTCACCAACATGAGCGCCGATCCGGAAAACGAATACTTCAGTGACGGCATGACCGAAGAGATCATCAACGCCCTGGCGAAGGTCCCCGGGATGCAGGTGGCGTCACGGACCTCCTCCTTCGCGTTCAAGGGCAAGGAGGTGGACGTCCGGCAGGTGGGGGAGAAGCTGGGTGTGGGGTCGGTGCTGGAAGGGAGCGTACGCAAGGTCGGCAACCGGATCCGCATCAGCGCCGAGCTGATCGACGTGGCGACCGGGTACCACCTCTGGTCGGAGCGCTACGACCGGCAGCTGGAAGACGTGTTCGCCGTGCAGGATGAGATCTCCCGGGCCATCGTGGACGCCCTCAAGATCCGACTGGGCGGCGACACCGCCCCGCTGGTGGTCCCCGCCACGGACAACGTCGAGGCCTACACCCTGTACCTCAAGGGCCGCTTCTTCGTGAACCGCATCTCCGATCCCGAGATCCGCCGCGGCCTGGACTTCTTCCAGCGGGCGCTCAACACCGACCCGCGCTACGCCCAGGCGCACGCGGGGATCGCCGACTGCTGGTGCAACCTCGCCGACAACTGGGTTGTGCCGGGGGAGGCGTACCCGCGGGCCAGGGCGGCGGCAGAGCAGGCGCTGGCGCTCGATCCCCATCTGGCGGAGGCCCTGACCTCGATCGGCAAGGTGCGCGCCTGGTACGAATGGGACTTCGCTGGCGCCGAGGAGGTGTTGCGACGGGCGGTTCAGATCAACCCCAACTACGCCGAGGCCCACTTCGTGTTCGGCAGCGCCTTGCCGGCGGTCGGGAAGCTCGACGAAGCCATCGGGGAGATGCGCCAGGCGCTGGTGCTGGATCCGCTCTCGGCGCATTTCAGCCGGTGGCTGGGGCGCTTCTTCCTCTACGCCCGCGACTTCGAGGGCGCCATTGCGCAGAGCCGCAGGACGATCGAGATGGCGCCGGAATACACGCTCTCCTATCTCGACATGGGCACGGCCTATCTCGCCCAGGGCGAGTCCGGGGAGGCGTTGAAGTGGTTCCGGCACGGCCAGTCGCTCAAGGCCGCCATCCGGTCGTACGACGCGCTCATCGTGCGCGCGCTCGCCGCCCTGGAGCAGCGGGAGGAGGCCGAGGCCATCATGCAGCGGCTCGAGGAAGAGTCGAAGCAGCAGTACATCCGCCAGGAGGTCATGGCGATGGGGTACGCGGCGCTGGACGACGTCGAACGCGCCTTGCGATGCCTGGAGCGGGCGCTGCTGGAGCGCTCCGCGGGACTCACCTACGTGCACATCGACCCGGGGTTCGATCCGCTGCGCGCCGATCCGCGGTTCGCGGCGCTGGTCGAACGGGTCGGCGTGAAGTGACAGCAGCTCGTGGGTGGGAGGCAGCCTGGAGGCCTGCGGCACCCGAGTGATGGACTTCGAGGGCCGGCCGCCACCCCGCCGCGCGTGATCTGATCCGGGTGAGAACTGGCGTGATCCCGTACCGGCCGGCAGATTGGGACCGAAGTTCCTCTCACCCGCGACACCATCATGGCCGCCGTCCCACCTGGCTTGGCCAACGCGCTACAAGACCGCTACCTCCTCGACCGCGAGCTGGGCCAGGGCGGCATGGCCGCCGTCTACCTCGCCCAGGACGTCCGCGTCCACCGCATGGTCGCCCTCAAGGTCCTGCTTCCCGAACTCGCCGCCACGATCGGTTCGGAGCGGTTCCTTCGCGAGATCGCTTTCACCGCCCGCCTCAGGCACCCCCACATCCTGCCGCTCCACGACTCGGGGTTGATCCCCGCATCCGACCTGGAGCCCCGGACCAGTCTTCCCTGGTACGCCATGCGGTACGTTGACGGGGAGTCGCTGCGGACTCGGCTGCAGCGGGAGCCCCAGCTGCCCTTGGACGACGCACTGCAGATCGCCCGGGAGGTCGCCGATGCGCTGGGCTACGCCCATGGGCAGGACGTGGTCCACCGCGACATCAAACCGGAGAACATCCTGCTCGAGGCGGGCCACGCTGTGGTGGCGGACTTCGGGCTCGGGAAGGCACTCAGGGCCGCGGCATATTCCGAGGATTCCTCGGCCGGGATGGCGGTGGGCACACCGGCCTACATGAGCCCGGAGCAGGCGGCTGGAGGCAGCATCCTGGACGGCCGCAGCGATCTCTACGCGCTCGGCTGCGTGATGTATGAAATGCTGGCCGGACAGCCACCCTTCACCGGCGCCAGCGTGCAGGCCGTCATGGCTCGCCACGCCCATGACCAGCCGCCGCCACTCCTGGTGGTACGGCCGGACGTGCCACCGGCCGTGGAGCGGGCCATTGGAGCAGCGTTGGCCAAGCGACCGGAACAACGCCCGGCGACGGCCGCGGCCTTCATGGCGCTCGTGGCCGGGAGGGCCTGACCTGGAACCGGGACCAACGGTGGAGTGTCAGGTGGAGCCGGGGCCGGACCCCGCTCAGGCGGATGCAGGAGGAGTTGGTCGGTGGTACAACGGCGGACGGGAACCGCCAACACCAAGGAGGAAGGATGCGCTCACGAACAGGACTGCCAATTGTTGCCGTAGTGTTGCTGCTTGGAATGGTCGGGTCGGCTGCCGCGCAGGACACGACTCGAGCGACGCCCACGTCCCTGGCCCGGGTCCTCGCGGAGGCGGCGCGGGACTTCCGCACCGGCGCCCCCGTCTACCTGGTCGCAGCCAGGAGGTTTCCGGAGTACGTCGTCGGAGGCTTTCCCACGCGGGCCCGGGCGGACCGGGTCGCGGCGGACTCGGGAGCCGGGTATGGAGTCTTCGGGCCGTACCTCACACCACGTGACGTTGTCTCCCCCGATTCGACCGCGATCGACAGCGTCGTGGTATTCCTGCGGGAACCGGGAGGCACCCAGCGCGTCAAGCTCGGTCCTGGGGTTGACGCCTTGTTCCTGAATCAGGCGGCGGTGGACAAGTTTCTGGTTCCCTACTACTCGAGCCTGTATGGGCCCATGGCCGCGACCCTGATGCGGCAACAGGCGATGGCACGCCCCCCTGCGTGTCACATCGGCGGCACGATCTGGTGCCATTCATCTGACGGGTTCCCGTCGGTGCTTCCCCTGCGGGACCCGATCCCGGATGAGTTACACCCCGAGCGCTAGCGGGGACCCGAAAGGGTGTCTCGCAGCAGGGCCTGGAAGCGGGGGTTGCCCCAGAGCGGGTGGAACAGGGAGTGATGCAGATAGTACCCCTTGTCCTGGGGTGAAATGCGGACTGTCGCGGCGATGAGGTCCAGCGCGGAATCAATCTGGCCGAGGCGGAGCCGTGCCACCGCCTCGTAGTAGAACAGCTGTGGATCATCCGGGGCCGCCGCCCGGGCGCGGCGGAGCACCCGCTCTGCGCTGTCGGACAGGCCGGCACGCGCCAGCGCCGCCGCGGCCATCATTTCAATCCGCGGCTGAAGCCAGGTCCACTCGTCCGGGGTCGCCGCCCGGTGGAGGTCCTCGACCGCCTGCCATGCCGCTCGGGGAGTGGCTACCGGGGCGAGCGGCCAGCCGAGCAGCTGCAGACGGCAAAACGGGAAGTACCAGTTCGTCGGATAGGTCCGCAGCCCCTCCTCGCACCACCGGACCGCATCAGCCGGACGCTCCAGTTCGAGAGCCGTCTTGTACAACCGGAAGACATTGTCACTGCCGTTGCGGAAGAAGGCGTCGGTCTCGTAGGCCTTCTCGGCAGCGTGTGCGGCCTCGGTGTACTTGCCGGCCACCTCCAGGACGACTCCGAGGGTGCTCCAGGCTCGAGCCTGTGACCGTGATGCAAGCGCCGCCGCCGCGCGGAGATCGCGTTCGGCCAGATCGAGCGGACGGGGGAGATCGGGAAGCACCGATGCCGATGGCAGCCACGAGGCCCGGTAGTAGATCGTCCCTCGAAGTTCGAGGGCCGCGGGATCGCCGGGCTTCAGGCGAAGCGCGCGATCGGCGTGAGCCAGCCCGATCCCGATCCACGCCGCCGTCGTTCTGCCTGCCGAGATCCCAAGCGTGGGGTTGCCGGCCATCGGAACCCCGGCCTGATCGAAGGCCAGCCATCCTCTGAGCACGATCGGCTCGATCCACTTCGGGTCGCCCCGTTCCGCCACGATGAGCAGGGAATCCGCCTGCAGCAACGTCCGACCGGCGGTCCCGGCGTCCACCGCTCCGTTGGCTTCCTCCCGCAAGGCCTCGGCGCGCTGGACCAGCTCCCAGGCCGCCGCGCTGCTGGTGCCGGCCCGCCGTTCCTTGATCTCGATGACGCTGCCCACACGCTGGCGCAGAGCACGGCCCACCTCCTGTACCACCTCATTCTGGAGCACCAGCAGGTCGCCGCGGGGCCTTTCGAGGCCGTGGCTGAGGAGGACCAGCCCGGTGGCCGGGTCGGTGACTCGCACCAATACCCGGAGCCGCCCCCGCGACTCGGTCACGCTCCCCGTCACGATTGTTCCGGTGCGGAACTTCGCCGCGATCGTGTCGAGCGGGGCCGGCTTCCCGCGGAAGGGACGCACGCCATCCGGGGAGATCACGTGCAGCCTGGGAACCTGTGAAAGCTCGTCAATCAGGTCTTCGGTGAGCCCCGCCGCCACGTGGCCGAGCCGGCTCCCCTCGCTGAGATCCTCGAAGAACATCACGGCGATATGGCTGGGATCGAGTGCCGCTGCTCCGCGCCCGGGCCAGATCCGGCTGCTCCCGGTCCAGATGACCAGGAGGACTCCGAGCAGCGATGCCAGGGTGAGGATCAGGGCTCTCCGCGCGGGCCGGGCCTGAGCCGCGCGTTCCCGGGTGGTCACCAGGGCGTCGCCGAACCGGGTCGCCGTGGGGAACCGGTCCGCCGGTACCTTGGCGAGCGCGGTCTCGATGGCTTCCTGCACCCCGGGTGGCACCGAGGGCCGTACCACCCTGAGCGATGGCGGCGGTTCCTGCAGATGGCGGGCGACGATCGCCTGCGCGGTCCGCCCGCTGAAGGGAGGTTCCCCGGCGAGCATCTCGTAGACCACGCAGCCAAGGGAATAGATGTCACTTCGCCCGTCGACCTGATCCTGTCCGCCGGCCTGCTCCGGGCTCATGTAACTGGGGGTCCCCACGGCGACACCGCGGGTGGTGAGTTCGGTACCACCGGCCACGGTAATGGCCCGTGCGATCCCGAAGTCCGCTACCTGGGCGTGGCCGCCCGAGAGCAGGATGTTGCCCGGCTTGATGTCCCGATGCACCACGCCGTGGCCATGGGCATAGTCCAGGGCCTCGGCGACCTCGCGGGCAATGGCGAGCGTCTCCTCGATCGACAACTGCTTGTCTCGGTCGAGTCGTGCCTGCAGGGACTCCCCATCGACATAGGGCATGACGTAGTAGAGAAACGGGCCGGCCGCACCGGAATCGAAGAGTGGCAGGATATGGGGATGTTGCAGCCCGGAGGCGATGGTGATTTCCCGCAGGAAGCGTTCCCGTCCCAGCAGGTCGCTGAGTTCCGGACGCAGCACCTTGATGGCGACCGCCCGATCGTGCTTCAGATCATGCCCCAGGTACACCGTCGCCATGCCGCCGTGGCCGAGCTCGCGGTCGACCCGGTACCCGGCCTCCAGCGCAGCGACCAGCGATTCGGGGGGCGGGGCCATGGTGGCACCGCTTTCGGGACAGAGGAGCCTGAGTATGCACTGTCGTGAAGGCAGGCGTCAAACGAAGCCGCCGGCCTCCTCGCCTCTTCGCCTC
>CALMOP010000122.1 GCA_937871775.1 uncultured Gemmatimonadota bacterium
TCTTGACCACCTGGGCGACCGTGGACAGCTTCTGGCCGCAGGCCACGTAGAAGCAGTAGACGTCCTTCCCCTTCTGGTTGATAATGGTGTCCACTGCGATGGCCGTCTTGCCCGTCTGCCGGTCGCCGATGATCAGCTCGCGCTGGCCCCGGCCAATGGGGATCATGGCGTCAATGGCCTTGATGCCGGTCTGCAGTGGCTCCTTCACCGGCTGCCGCACGATGATGCCCGGCGCCACCATTTCCACCGCCCGCGCCCCAGCCGCCGCGATCGGTCCCAGCCCGTCCACCGGCTGCCCCAGGGCGTTCACCACCCGCCCCAGCATCCCCGGTCCCACCGGCACTTCCAGCAGTCGTCCGGTGCAGCGGACCTCGTCGCCTTCCTTGAGTTTGAGGTAGTCGCCCATCACCACCGCGCCGACGTTGTCCACTTCAAGGTTCAGCGCCATGCCGGTGACCACCTCGCCGGTTTCCGACACCGAGAACTCGATCATCTCGCCGGCCACCGCCTTGGTCAGCCCGTAGATGCGGGCCACACCGTCCCGCACTTCCAGGACCGTGCCGACCTCACTGACGTCCACCGACGCCAGGTCGGCCTTCTCGATCTCCCGGAGCAGCACGTCCTTAAGCTCACCCGGACGGAGTACGGATTCGGTCGCCATAACACTCGCGGATTGGAAGGGTCAAGGATCGGATTCAGCTTGTGAAAACTATCACAAGCCACCGTTGAAGGCAACGCCCGCTAGACCCGACTGCGGGTCTTTCCTCGGGCGAAATTCACCAGCACGCCCCGCGGCCCCAGCGGGGCCAGCCCACCGGCCGGGACCCCGGCGATCCGACGGGCCGTCGCCGACAGGTGACTGGGGGTCGCGAACCGAAGTACCCGGGCTACCCCGGCCACATCGTAGCCCGGGTTGCGGAGCAGCGCGGCGGCTGCCGTGACTCGAGTCAGATCGATGGCGCGTTTGAGGTTGGGGGCCCCGCCCGCGGCAAATTGCCGGGACAGGTGTTCCCGGGTACAACCTTGGAAGCGGGCGATCTCGCCGGTCCGCACCGTCTGGTCCACCCGGTCCAGCAGGTAGTTCCAGACCGACCGCTGCAGCGCATCCGCCAGCCGTAGCATCCGCGGCGCCTCGGTCAGAGCCCGGCGCCGTTCGGCCAGCGCCGAATGCCGGGCCACCAGCTCCCCCGCCACCGGGTCGTCAACCCCCTGCACCAGTACCCGGGAGATGCCCGCCTGCCGCAGCCTGGCGAGGGCTTCGCCGTCATCGGGGCGGAAAGGCGCGAAGGCGATCCAGGGCACGAACGGGAACCGGTCCCGCAGCCGGCCGACCTCGCTCAGCGTTGTCTGATGCGGAGAAAAGACGATGGCGTCGACCAGCAGGGTATCGAGCATTCGCTCCAGCTGGGGCAGACCCACCGCGCGGGCGACGGTCCAGGCACCGAGGGCGGGCAGGGTGCGCCGCAGGGTCTGGCTGGCCTCTACCGTCCCACGCAGCAGGGCCACGGCCGGCACGTCACGACTCCACCGGTTCCGCCGGCGCGGGCGGGGCGGCCACCGGCCCGGTCGGGGCCCGGCCGGCACCCATCGCGACCAGGGTCCGGGCCATGTCGCCGGCCCGCTTCAGAACCCCGCGCGCGTTGTCGTAGCTGAGCAGCTCGAGCGCCTCCTCCAGGGTCAGCCAGCGATAGTCGGTGATGCCCTCATCCGCCTGGGGGGTGACCTCCGCCGCGGCGCTCTCGAACAGGAAGAAATGGCAGTACTTGTGGATGTAGTGGCCCTTGAAGCGAAAGTGCCAGTCGATGATCCGGATCGGCCCATGCAGCGCCAAGTCGGTCAACCCGGTCTCCTCGGCGCTCTCCCGGAGCGCGGCCTCCGTGGGGGTCTCCAGGTCCTCGAGGTGTCCCTTGGGAAAGCCCCAGTGCTTGTAGGGATCGCGGATCAGCAGGAACCGCGCGCTCTGATCCGGCTGGCGGCGGAAGATGATCCCCCCGGCAGAGACTTCGCGGTCGGGCTTGCGCTTGGGCTTAGACATGGAAAGAAGGCGGTCGGCTGTCAGCCAATAGCCGTTGGCCGTTGGCCGTTGGCCTGCTGAACGCTGAACGCTGAACGCTGAACGCTGAACGCTGAACAAGGGTATCCCTCTGGACCCACTTCGTCCGAACGGCTTTGATGCACACGAGTCCCTACCGGCTAATGGCTAACGGCTAATGGCTATCGGCTACCGGCTACCGGCCCCTAGAACACAGAGAACTTGAAATACTTCCGCGGATTCATCTGGATGTCGGCGATCAGCCGCCGCATCTCCTGCAGGGTCTCGATGCTCTCGTTGTACAGCGCCGGGTCCTTCGACAGCAGCCCGATGGTACCCTGGCCGCTCTGAATCCGGCTGAGGGCCGAATCGGCGGCAATCAGCGTCCGTACCAGACTGGTCTCCTGGGCCCGCAGCGAGGCCAGCACCTCGCGCAGATCAGCGGAGGCCTGCCGCAGGTCTCCGGTCCCCGCCCGGGTATTGCCCAGAATCTCCTGCAGCTGCCCGTCCGCGGTGGCGGAGTCCACCCGGGCCAGGGTCGCCTGCATGTGCTCCGACGCGCCCAGCACCGACGCCGAGGCCAGGTCGATGTTATCGGTCACCTCGGTCAGACGCCCGGTCTCGGCGGTGGTGAAGTGTTCCAGTTTCGAAGCGATGCCGGCGAAATCCTTGATGCTCTGCCGCAGCGACGCCACCGCACTCGAGTCGAAGGTCTCCTGCACCCGGGCCGCGACCGCGGCGATGTCGGTCGCGATCCGTCCCGCCTGGGCCGTCAACTGCCCCACATCAGGCAGGGTGGCCCCGGGCCACCGGTCGCCGCCGGGTCGGGCGGTCTCCGCCAGCATGACCCGGACGTTGGGGTCATCCTGGGGCTGGTCCCGGGGCACGATGTTCGCGGCCCACTCGCCGAACAGGCTTTGGGAAGCCGCGATCACCGCCGGCTTGCCGGGCAGGTCCACTCCCTGGTAGACCTTGAGATCGGCCTCGACAAACTGGTCGGCGAGCCGGATTGCCTCCACCCGACCCACCCTGACCCCGCGGAAGGTGACCGGCGCCCCGGGTGTGAGCCCGCCGACGGTCCGGAATCGGGCCACGTGCAGCGCCTCCCGGCGACCGATATCGGCCTCCGACAGCCACAGCGCGCCGGCCACCACGGCGCTCACGCTGAGCAGCAGCACCAGGCCAACCAGGAACTCGTTCCGGCGCTTCATGACGGCGTGCCTTCCAGCAGGCGACGGTCGTCCTCGGTGGGGCGACCTTCGATGAAGTTGCGTACCACCGGATCGTCGGTCTGGCGGATCTCGTCGATGGTTCCGACCTGGCGGATCCGGCCGTGGTACAGCATCGCGATGCGATCTCCGACGGTGTAGGCGCTGCGCATGTCGTGGGTCACCACCACCCCGGTCACCCCGAGCTCCCGCCGGGCCCGGACCATCAGCTCATCGATCACCGCCGAGGTCACCGGATCCAGGCCGGTGGTCGGCTCATCATAGAGAATGTAGCGCGGCCGGAACGCGATCGCCCGGGCGATACCGACCCGCTTGCGCATCCCCCCCGAGAGTTCGGCGGGGAACCGCTCCTCGGCGCCGGCCAGATCGACCAGGGCGAGGCTGTCGCGGATCCGGTCCTCGATTTCGTACCGGTCGAGCCCGCGGCGCGCCAGCCCCAGCCGGATGTTGTCCTCGACCGAGAGCGAGTCGAACAGGGCGGCGAACTGGAACACGTAGCCCACCTGGGAGCGCAGCTCCGCCAACCCCTCGGGGGACAGCTCGTGGACGATGCGGCCCTCCACTGACACCGCGCCCTGGTCGGGCGCGAGCAGGCCCACGATATGCTTGAGTGCCACGCTCTTGCCGGTACCGGAGAATCCGATCAGCACCGTGGTCTTGCCTTCCGGGATGTCGAGCGTCAGGCCATCCAGGACTACCTTGGGGCCGAAGCCCTTGTGGACCTCGGTGAAGCGGATCATGCCGCGGTCCGGCGGTAGGGCGGTACGGCGGTAGGGCGGTACGGCGGTACGGCGGTAGGGGCGGGGCAATGCTCCGCCCCTGCGTACGCCACTACCGCCGCTACCGCCCTACCGCCCGCCATCATAGCAGCACCAGGGCCCAGAAGGCGTCCAGCACCAGAATGGCCTCGCAGCCCAGTACCACGGCGCGGGTGGTGTTGCGCCCCACCCCTTCCGCGCCACCCCGGGTTCCCAGCCCCTGAACACAGCCGGCCAGGGTCACCGCGGCACCGAAGCTGGCCGCCTTCAGCAGCCCGAACCAGATGTCCTTGAAGCGATAGAAGAGCCGGAGTCCCTTCACGAACTCCAGGGTGGAGAGGTCCAGCAGGTTGATCGCGGTGACCCAGCCGGCAGCCACGCCCACCCCCATCGCTAGCGCGGTGACGACCGGGAACATGAACACCCCCGCCAGGACCCGGGGCACCACCAGATAACTGCGCGGATTGTAGGCGAGGGTCTCCAGCGCATCGACCTGCTCGGTGACTCGCATGGTGCCCAGCTCGGCGGCGATGTTCGCCCCGACCCGGCCGGCGAGCACCAGGCCGGTGAGGACCGGGCCCAGCTCCATCATCACGGTCTTGCCGACCAGGGCACCGACGAAGTACAGCGGCACCGCGCCGGTGAAGATGTACTTGGACAGGAGGGACAGGACGATCCCGGTGAAGATCGCGATGAACAGCGCGATGGGCACCGAATCGACGCCGAGGCGCCGCATCTGGGGGATCACATGTGGCGCCCAGGTGCGCACATCGGCGACGGCCTGGACGGTCGCGAGACCCGCCCGGCCCAGGCGGGTGATGGACCGCTCCAGCCGGTGGGAAGACGCGGCCGTCGGGGAAGTCACGCGGGCAAGGTACGGCCCGGTCGAAGGGGTGTAAAGCAGCCGCCCGCCGGGCAGTAGCCCCGGCGGGCGGTTCAGGAGGCCCGACCCGAACGCACGGCGCAGGGGCGACCCGACGGGTCGCCCCTACGCCGCGAAGCTGGCCAGCGCCCGCCCGACTTCCCCCTCCCGGAGCCGCTTGAGGGCCCGGTCCCGGAGCTGGCGGATTCGCTCCCGGGTGACGCCCAGCATCCCGCCGATCTCCTCGAGGGTGTGTTCCCGGCCCCCGTCAAGGCCGAAGTAGAGCCGCAGCACCTTGGCGTCCCGGGCCGGCAGCGTCGCCAGCGCGACCTCGATCTCCTCGGTGAGGAAGCGGTCCATGGCCGCCTCCTCGGCGTCCGCCTGATCATCCGCGATGAACCGGTCGATCAGGGACCGGTCTCCATCGGGGTCCAGCGGGGCATCGAGCCGCACCTCGCTGGTGTTGAGCGCCGCCAGGGATTGCACCACTTCCAGCGACAGCCCGGTGGACTTGGCGATCTCCTCCGGTGTGGGCTCCCGGCGCAGTTCCTGGCGCAGCGCCTCGGCGGTACGCACGATGCGGGAAAGGTCCGCGGTTCGATTCAGCGGCACCCGAACCGTCCGACCCTGGCGGGCCAGCGAGGCCAGGATCGCCTGACGGATCCACCACACCGCGTAGGAGATGAACTTGACGCCGTGGTCGGGATCGAATTTCCGGGCCGCGGTGAGGAGGCCCACATTGCCTTCGCCGATCAGGTCGGTCAGAGCAAGGCCCCGGTTCTGGTACTTCTTGGCCACCGAGATGACGAACCGGAGATTGCGCTTGACCAGCTCCTGCATGGCTTCGGGGTCGCCGGCCTGCACCAGCCGGGCGATGGCGATTTCCTGGGGCGTCGTCAGCAGCGGGGTCTGGCTGACCTCGTAGAGATACTGATCGAGGATGTCCCGGTCAGCGTCGTAGACCCCCAGGGTCTTGGCGGTCTCTCGCCGCCCTCGTCGGGGCCGTTTGGTGGGCTGGTTGTTCACCAGGATCTGCTGCACCGGGGTGAGCTTGCGCTCCGGTTTCGGGGTCGGCGTCGGCTCGCTCGGGACCGCGCGACGACCCCCGGCGGCCGTGGTGCTGGTCGCCCTGGTCGTCGCAGGTTTCGATCTGGACCCGGAACGCTTGGTCATTTCCGCCCCTTACCTCCCGACGACCCTTGACGGCTCCATCCGCCGTGCTTGACATGGACTAATCCCGCTGGCTAGCTTTTCGTGCTCCCCGGCCCGGCAGGGAGCCAGCGGGGCGCGCTAATATAGCGGGGGCGTAGCTCAGTTGGGAGAGCGCGTGAATGGCATTCACGAGGTCAGGGGTTCGATCCCCCTCGCCTCCATTCGCCTCGCTTGGTGCGGACGTCGGGCGCCGGATCACGCGGCAGCAGCGAGTCGGGACAGTTGCCAAGTCCCGCTGCGGACCATAGACTCCGGCGCATCGCGGGAATAGCTCAGTTGGTAGAGCACAACCTTGCCAAGGTTGGGGTCGCGGG
>CALMOP010000123.1 GCA_937871775.1 uncultured Gemmatimonadota bacterium
GCCGCCCGCCGCCCGCCGCCCGCCGCCCGCCGCCCGCCGCCGCGATGAGGTGCGGCGATGTGAAACTCGGCGCGCCCCCGCACGTCCCCGCAGCGACCCCACTAGGTTACGACTTTCCTGAATGACTTTCCTGTAGAGGCGCTCATGCGGTGGCGGCGCGCTGGCTTGCTGATCGGGATCTGGTACAGCCTGAGCGACCCTCTCGTCGCGCAGGTGCGGGGGTTCGCCGCCGCCACCGCGGGTGCGGCCTTCGACCTCGATCAGAGCATTCCCGGTTCCGGTTCCGGTTTCGCGTTCGTGACGTCAGCCGGCGTGTGGGTGCGCCGGATCCAGCTGGGCGTCGAGTACGGGCAACACACCCGGGGGAGCAGTCGCAAGGCGACCGAGTATGGGATGCTGCTGCGGCTGCCCGCGGTGGCGACCGGCGGGCTGCGCCCGTACCTCGCTGGCGGACTCGCCGAGTATCGCTTCGACCCGGCGCAGGGTGGAACCACCAACGCCTTCGGCGGGAGCCTGGGCCCGGGTGTGTGGGTCCGGCTTGGTCGGACCCGAGTCGCGTTGCTGGTCGAGGCCAGATTCCACACTACGTTCGAGCAGCTGGCCTCCATCGCTGGTCGCGACTTCGCCACCGTCAGCACGGGGCTCCAGGTCGACTGGTGACCCGGGTTGAGCTCGGAGGGCGCGGGGCCTAACTTCCGGCCCTCGTTTCACCCCGGCTCACTCCGTGAGGCGCTCGTGCTGCATCTGGTGGCCACCGTCCCGACCTGGATCCGCTCGCTGGCGGACCTGCTGGAAGTCGACACGGCGAAGCTGACCGGCAGCCTGGTTGCCGTCCTCCTTATCTGGCTGCTCTGTTACCTCGGAATGCGGGTGGTGTCGCTGGTGGCCCGCCGCATCGAGGCCGCGGTGGACGACGGGGACGACGCTACCCTCAATGAGCGGGAACAGCGGCGCCACACCATCAGCGAGCTGCTGCGGAGCGTCGGTCGGGTCGTCTTCTTCCTGATGGGCCTGCTGCTCACGTTGAACAGCTTCATCGATATCCGTCCGCTGCTGGCCGGCGCCGGGATCCTGGGTCTGGCGGTGTCGTTCGGAGCCCAGAGCCTCGTAAAGGACGTACTCGCCGGTTTCTTCTTCGTGGTCGAAGGGCAGTTCGCGGTCGGCGACGTCATCGAGGCGTCGGGGCACAGCGGGGTGGTGGAGCGGATGACGCTGCGCATGGTCGTGCTGCGCGATCTGCACGGGGCGGTCCACATGATTCCCAACGGCCAGATCGCCGTGATCAGCAACCTGACCCGCACCTGGTCCCGGGCGGTGATGGACGTCGCTGTGGCCTACGGCACCGATCTGGATCGAGCCCTCGCGGTGCTCGTGGACGAAGCCGGTCAGCTGGCTGCGGACCCGACCTGGGCGTCGCGGCTCGACGGTCCACCGGAGGCCGTGGGGGTCCAGAGTCTGGCCGACGGCGGGGCCACCTTGCGGGTGCTGCTGCGGACCCAGCCCGGTCAGCACTGGGCCGTGGAGCGGGAATTCCGGCGTCGGATCAAGAACCGCCTCGACCTGGAGGGGATCGAGAGTCCCTTCACCCACCGGACCCTCCATCTCCGGATGGAGGAACCACCGGGGCCCCTCGTCGGAGGCGACCGGGGCGCCGCCGGCCTGCCCGGACCGCGGGTCACTTCAGGCCGCGACGCGATCCTGCCCCCGGAGCCCCCTGCATGACCGGCGCCGCCACCGCGGCCAGCCGCCCCGCCCAGCTTCGCTTCTTCAATACCCTGACCCGCGTGGTCGAAGAGTTCCAGCCGGTCGTCCCCGGACAGGTCACGATGTACACCTGTGGCCCAACGGTGTGGAACTATGCGCATATCGGCAACTTCCGCACCTTCCTGTTCGAGGATCTGCTCCGGCGCTGGCTCAGGGCGCGAGGCCTCCGGGTGTACCAGATCATGAACCTGACGGACGTCGACGACCGGATCATCCGGGAAGCCGGGGCGCACGGGGTCTCGATCCGGCAGCTCACCGATCCGTTCGCCGCGGCGTTCCACGAGGACCGGCGCTGGCTGCGCATCGAAGACGCTGAGGCCTATCCCCGGGCGACCGAGTGCATTCCCTCGATGGTCGAGCTGGTGCAGGGTCTGCTCGCCTCCGGTGCCGCGTATCGAGGGGAGGACGGTTCAGTGTACTTCGCCATCGATCGCTTCCCGGCCTACGGCCAACTGTCCCAGCTGGATCGCCGCGAACTGAAGACCGGGGCCAGTGGCCGCGTTTCCAGTGATGAGTATGACAAGGAGAACGCTCGCGACTTCGTGCTGTGGAAGGCCGTGAAGCCCGAGGATGAGGCGGTTGGGGCCGCGTGGGATGCCCCCTTCGGCCGGGGCCGTCCGGGATGGCACCTCGAGTGCTCCGCGATGGCGCTGTCGCTGCTGGCAGCGCAGGGGCTGGGGGCGGTGCTCGACATCCACGCCGGCGGCGTCGACCTCATCTTCCCGCACCATGAAGACGAGATCGCTCAGAGCTGCGCCTACACCGGCGAGGCGACCTTCGCCCGGTACTGGCTGCATGGCGAGTTCCTGAACGTGCGCGGGACCAAGATGTCCAAGCGCTTCGGCAACATCACCACCCCGCGCGATCTCCGGGAAGACGGCGTTGACCCCGGGGCTCTCCGGTTGCTGATGTTCCAGGCCCACTATCGCCAGCAGGTCGACTTGACGGACGAGGGGCTGCAGGCGGCCCGTGAGGGCAGCCGGCGGCTGGGCGAGTTTTCCCTCCGCATGTCCCAGACCGCGGCAGGAACCGCGGATTGGGACGGGTGGGCGAGGCAGCTGCAGGACCGGGTGCACGGTGCGCTGGACGGGGATCTCAACGCACCCCAGGCGATCGCCGCAGTCTTCGAAGCTGCGCGGGAGGGCAATCGCCGACTCGATGCCGGTACCGCCGCATCGGGACGGGCACTCGAAGCCTGGCGGTGGACCATGGGGATTTTCGATCTGCTGCCGGCGGCGATGGACCTGCAGGTCGTGGCCGAGCGGTCCCCGGCACCAGCTCTCTCCGGGACGGCGGCCGAACCCCCAACCGAGCCGCCCGCCGAGTTGGCGCACGCCGAAGAATGGGCTCGGTCCTGGGCCCGGGTACGATTGGCCGCCAAGGGGAGGCGGGACTTCCAGGAAGCCGACCGGATCCGGGACCTGCTCGCCCGGGCGGGGTGGGAGGTCCGGGATAACAAGGATGGCAGCATGGAAGTGCGGCGCGCGTGACGGCCGGTTTTCGGGCCCGGCTCAGGGCCGGAGAGCGCCTCCATGGGACTCTGCTCACCATCGGCTCCGTCGAGGTTGCCGAGATCCTGGGTGGGCTGGGCTTCGACTGGCTGTTTCTCGATGCGGAGCACGGCGCCCTCGAGCCCCGCGACGTGCTGCTGCTGCTGCAGGCGATCGCGGGGCGCACCCCGTGTCTGGTGCGGATTCCCGCGTTGGAGGAGGGATGGGTCAAGCGGGTGCTGGATGCCGGCGCCGAGGGCATCATTGTGCCCCAGGTGGAAACCGCCGCCCAGGCCGAGCGGGCGGTGCGGTACGCCCACTTCCCCCCAGTGGGAACGCGGGGGCTCGGCACCGGAAGGGCAAATCGCTACGGGCTGGCGATGGCGGACTTCCTGGCGCAGAGCGAGGAGCGGGTGGTGGTCGTCATCCAGGCCGAAACCCGGGGTGCCGTGGAGCATATTGAGGAGTTGGTCCGGGTTCCCGGGCTTGATGCGGTCTTCGTGGGCCCCTATGACTTGTCGGCGAGCCTGGGGTACCCTGGAGCGGTCGACCACCCGGTGGTTCGGGAGGCCATCGGCAGGGTGGAAGTGGCCTGCCGGGGGGCGGGATTGCCGGCCGGGCTCTTCTCCCTCTCCCCAGAGGGTCTCCCCACCACCGGGTTCACGCTGCTCGCCGCCGGGGTGGATGGGGTCATCCTGGGACGGGCCGCGGCCGCGGCCCTGGACGGCATGCGCCGGCGGCAATGACGGGCCCGGTGTAGGCCGGAGCTGAGGGGCTGGCTGCGCGATCTGGGAGGCTCTGGTACGGCCCCGTTGACACCAACCTAAGTGACCAACTATCATACTGTTCTGTCTATTTTCGCTGCCCGCTGACGTAGCTCAACTGGCAGAGCACCGGTTTTGTAAACCGGCGGTTGAGGGTTCGATTCCCTCCGTCAGCTCTGTGGGAGAGATGCGAGACAGCGGGGAGCGTGCGGTCATCGGTGGGGTGGCCGAGTGGCTAATGGCAGCAGACTGTAAATCTGCCGCGCTTTGCGCTACGTAGGTTCGAATCCTACCCCCACCATGGCAGGTAGTCCGAGGGGCGCGCGGGTTGCGAGCGGAGTCGCGGGCGTAGCTCAGTTGGTAGAGCGTCAGCCTTCCAAGCTGAATGTCGCGGGTTCGAGCCCCGTCGCCCGCTTG
>CALMOP010000124.1 GCA_937871775.1 uncultured Gemmatimonadota bacterium
TACCCGCTCACTCTGGAGTCACGGGGACTGGCACCCTTCGACCTCACATTTCTCACCCCCGAGGGCCTGACCCTGGCCAGCGTCGGTGAGCGCACCGACTCCGCGGCAGCGCCCAATCACATGATCCGGACCCGCTGGATGAGCGCCACCCCGATCCGGAATGCTTCCTTCAATCTGGGCCGGTTCGACCAGTTCGATGTGCACGAGGAGGGAGCGCCCTGGGTAACGGTGCTCTGGAGCGAGGCGATGCACAAGCTGATTGCCCAGGCTACTGAGCAGCTGCGGGGCAAGAACATGAAGCAGCAGGTGGGGACGGATGTGGCCGCGGCGATGCAGTTCTACCAGAAGGTCTACGGCCCGCTCCCGGCGAAGCGGTTCTATGCCACGGAAATCCCGGCAGGCCATGGCGAGGCGTTTCCCGGCCTGGTCCATCTATCGTGGGCCACCTTCCACCAGACGAGCACCGCGTTCGATGAGGTGTTCCGGGCCCACGAGGTGGCCCATCAGTGGTGGCCGATTGCCGTCGACTACGGGAGCTATCACGACCGCTGGATGAGCGAGGGGTTTGCCAATTTCTCGGGGCTCTGGTTCATGCAGACCAGGGAGAAGAACACCGGGAAGTACTTCGAGCTGTTGCAGCAGTGGCGAGACGACATCCTGCGGCGCCGCGACGATCCGCTGCCCATCTGGCTCGGGTACCGGGTGGTCACCAGCGAGGGAGAGGGGAACGACTACAACACGATCATCTACGAGAAGGGCGCCTGGGCCCTGCACATGCTCCGGGTCCTGCTGCTCGACCTCAAGACCATGAATGAGGACCGCTTCACCGGCCTGCTGCGGGACTTCTTCCAGGCCTACCAGGGCAAGCGCGCGTCCACCGAGGACTTCCGCTGGTTCCTGGAGGAACGCACCGGACAGGACATGGGCTGGTTCTTCGACCAGTGGGTGTACCGTACGGCGATCCCCACATACCGCGTCAAGGGCCGTACCGAGGAGGCGAATGGCGCCTATGTCGTGAAGCTGACGGTCACCCAGGAGAAGGTGCCCCCGGAATTCCTGGCGTACGTGCCGGTGAGGGTCGAACTCGGCAAGAACCAGGTGGCCCGGTTCCGGGTCAAGGTGACCGGCGCCACCAGCGAGATCAGTCTGCCGCCGCTGCCGGCCAAACCCCAGAAGGTCATCTTCAACGACCTGTCCGGGGTGCTGGCGGACACCAAGGACATCGAATGGTGACCGCGCCGGCCCCGGCAGGACTCCGCCAATTGAGGTTCGGCTCCCATCGACGTATCCTCCCGGGGTCGTTCTGCGTGCTGCCGACCGCTTCCCACGCCCCTACCGGCCCATGAAAACCGCTACGATGGAAACCAGCCGCGGCACGATCCGGCTGGAGCTGTTCGACCAGGAAGCCCCGGCGACGGTCGCCAATTTCGAGAAACTGGCCAACGAGCAGTTCTACGACGGGACCCGGTTCCATCGGGTCATCAACAACTTCATGGTCCAGGGTGGTGACCCGCTGTCGCGGGATCCCAATGATCCCCGTGTGGGCACCGGGGGACCGGGCTACCGGATCAAGTGCGAGACCCACCGCAATGTCCACAAGCACAGCGCCGGGTCACTCTCCATGGCCCATGCCGGGAAGGACACCGGCGGGAGCCAGTTCTTCATCTGTCACGGGCCCCAGCCCCATCTGGACGGGGTCCACACCGTGTTCGGCCAGGTGACCGAGGGCATGGACGTCGTGAATGCCATTCGCAAGGGTGACCTGCTCACCACCGTCCGGGTATCCTGAGCTGTTCCTCGACTTCGCGGTCCTGGCCGATTACGCACTGATCGATCAGCAAGGCAAGCTCTCAGTCCTCGGCCTGTTCCAGCATGTCTGGGTACCCAGCTTTCCCGCGGTGCACCCTCGGGCCCACCTGGTGCTCCGGGTGCGGGGCCGGCGGCACGAGATCGGCGAGCACGCGATCCGGATCCGTTTCGTCGATGAGCGCTCGACCAAACTGCTCGAGGGCGAGGGCACGGTGCATTTCGGGGAGCCTCCGGTCGGCGTCACCGAAGTGGAGGCGGGCGCGGTGCTGGTGTTCGACCTGCCCTTGCCACAGCCGGGGCCCTACGCCTTCCTGATCAGCCTGGACGACGGCGAGGAGTACCGGGTTCCCCTCACCGCGGCCGCCATCCCCGGGGCCGGACCGGTGGTGGATAACCCCACCCTGCATTGAGCCTGACGATTCACCCGAGGTTCACGCCCGAACCCCGTCCACTGGAACGGCTTTGACAAAGTAGTGGTCGCGGCGTACACTAGCGCCAGATTTCCCCATTGCCTCCAGCATTCCGTAATCGCACTTCTCTCCTCACGGAGCTTCTATGCGGCGGTTCCACGTCTGGCTGGCCGTCGGAGGACTGGTCGCC
>CALMOP010000125.1 GCA_937871775.1 uncultured Gemmatimonadota bacterium
GGAGATCGAACTGGTGCTGCAGGAAGCGGAGTTGCGGTCCCGGTTCGAGGTACTGGTCGCGGCCGAGGATGTCGATCACTGCAAGCCGGATCCGGCGGGCTACGAGGCGGCCCGACGGCAGCTGGCCGTTCCCCCGGCCGCTTGCGTGGTAATCGAGGATTCGCTCCCCGGCCTGCAGGCTGCGCGCGCCGCCGGGCTGCGCTGTGTCATGGTCGCGACCTCACATCCGGCAGCTCAGCTCCGCGGAGCGGACCTGATCTGGGACGATCTCACCGGTCACCACCCCGACGACCTGCCGTGGATGGCCTGATGGTGCAGCCCATTTCGCTCGACCGGGAACGACTCAGCCAGCTCCGCGATGGTGCGGTCCTGGTGCGCCGCCCTGCCCCGGTCATCGAGGTGCACGGCCCCGGCGCCCTGGCCTGCCTGCAGGGCCTGCTCTCGAACGATCTGGTCCAGCCGGGGGACAACACGGCAACTTTCTGCGCGCTGCTGACCCCCAAGGGCATGATCGTCGCCGACCTGTGGGTGTTTCGGCTTTCCCCGGAACGCCTGGTCCTGCTGGGGGACCCGGTGGCCCACGCGGCCGTCCTCGAGGTGTTCCGGCGTTCGATCCCGAGTCGTTTGGCGAAGGTGGACGATCGATCCGGGGAATTGCAGGCGCTCTGGCTCCACGGGGATCTGGCGATCGCCGCCCTCGCCGCGGCGGCCTTCTCGGTGCCGGATGGCGAGAGCCGGGTGCGAGTGCGCAATGAAGGCAAGGCCCGCCAGCTCCTCGCCCGTCCCCACGGGGGCGCACCGTTCCGCGCGGCTCTGCTCGCGGTGCCACCACTGATCCGGGACGCTGTCGACGCGCTGGCGCAGGCCGGCGTGATCGAGGGCAACGACACCGATCACGAGGCAGCACGAATCCTGGCGGGATGGCCCCGGCTGGGCACCGAGATCCTGGAGAAGACCCTGCCACAGGAGGTGCGGCTGGAGCACCTGCAAGGGGTGAGCTACACCAAGGGCTGCTATGTGGGTCAGGAGACCGTGGCGCGGCTGCACTTCCGCGGCCATACCAACCGCATGCTCTGGGGCCTGCTGTGGGGTGGTCCACCGGACCTGAGCGACGACCAGGTGAAGAGTGCCGCCGGCGCCGAGGTCGGGAGCGTCGCCTCGGCCCTGGTGCTCCCGGACCAGACACTGGGCCTCGCCCTGCTGCGCCGGGAGGTGAATCCGGGTGACGTCGTGGAAGCGGGTGGCCAGGAGGCCCGAGTCGTCAACCTCCCCTTCGAGCTCGAAGCCCCGGCCTGGTAGGGGCGACCCGTTGGGTCGCCCCTACTGAAAACGCAAACGGGGCCACCCCCTGGGTGGCCCCGCTCGCTGTTGGTCCAGTCCGGTTAGTGCTGGGTGGTGTCCCGGGGCATGGTCGAATCAGCGGCCGGCGCGGCCCCCTGGGCCGGGGCCTGCGCTGCGGTCGCATCAGCGGCGGGCATCGCCGCCTCTTTCTTGGCACACGCCGCGAGCGGCAGCAGGAGCGCCAGAGCCAGGTACTTCTTCATGGTGAATCCCTTCTCCAGAGTAGGGTATGGCATTTCGGTCCGGGGAATCCGGGCCGAAAATCGCGCGCAAGTTATCGTCTGGCCGCGCCGTGTCAAGCGCCACACCATGGTAGCGGCAACCGGGGGAACACCGGCCCGGCTCAGGGTTAGCTTGAGGCATGCCTGCATTCCCTCAGACCCTGGGCGACCTGAAGCGGTCGCCATGGGCCGAGGCCCCGCTCCGGGGCCGGTCGGTCCGGGACGAACTCCGTGTCAACCTGCTGCGGTATCTGGAGCGTGGCGAAGCCCTGTTTCCCGGGGTGGTCGGCTACGACGATACCATCCTGCCGCAATTGGCGAACGCCCTGCTGGCCCGGCATCACTTCATCCTGCTGGGGCTCCGGGGACAGGCCAAGAGCCGGATCCTCCGGCTGCTGACCCGGTTCCTGGACGAGCGGATCCCGGTGGTCGCGGGGAGCGAGGTGAACGACGACCCCTTCCAGCCGATCTCCAAGTTTGCCCGGGAACGGCTGGGCGAGTGCGGTGACGCCACCGCCATCGCCTGGCTGAGTCGGGACCAGCGCTACGTCGAGAAGCTGGCAACCCCCGATGTGACGGTCGCGGACATCATCGGCGACGTCGACCCCATCAAGGCGGCCCGGGGCGGGCACCTGCTGTCCGACGAACTGACCATGCACTTCGGCCTGCTGCCGCGGGCCAACCGCGGCATCTTCACGATCAATGAGTTGCCCGACCTGTCGGGCAAGGTACAGGTGGGGCTGTTCAACATCATGCAGGAGGGCGACGTCCAGATCAAAGGCTATCCGGTCCGGCTGCCGCTCGACGTGCTGCTGGCATTCACCGCGAACCCCGAGGACTACACCGCCCGAGGAAAGATCATCACCCCGCTCAAGGACCGGATCGGATCCGAGATCCTCACCCACTACCCCCGCACCATCGAACTGGGCATGGCCATCACGGCCCAGGAGGCATGGGTCGAGCGGGGCCGGCCGGTCCGGATTCCCGATTTCGTGCTGGAGGTGGTAGAGCGGGTGGCCTTCGAGGCCCGGGAGGACAAGCGGGTCGACAAGCGCTCCGGGGTGAGCCAGCGGCTCCCGATCTCGCTGCTGGAGCACGCGGTCTCCAACGCCGAACGCCGGGCCCTGACCCTCGCGGAGCCGGCGGTGGTCCCCCGGATCAGCGATATCTACGCTGCGCTGCCCTCGATCACCGGCAAGCTGGAGCTGGAATACGAGGGAGAGCTGCAGGGAAGCGAGACAGTGGCACGGGAACTGATCAGGCGGGCGGCTGGGCGCACGCTCGATGAGCGGCTGGGGGACCTGGCCCTGGACGGCATCGTCACCTGGTTCGACGGCGGCGGCGCGCTCAAGATCAAGGGTGATGAACGAAGCGAGTTGTGCCTGGAGGGCTTCAGCGTGGTGCCGGGCCTGGTGAATGCCGCGGTGGCCGGCGGCCTCGCCGACCGCAAGGACGGCCCCACTCTGGTGGCCGCGTGCGAACTGATCCTGGAGGGGCTCGCCGCCCACAAGCGGATCAGCCGGTCCGAGGAGCTCGGCTACGTCCGGGCCAGGCCCGAGCGCAAGGACCCGATGGGCGGTTACGGCAAGGGCCTGGGCCTGGGCTGATCCGCCGCTTCCTGCCAGCCCAGCGCGCGGGCCCGGGCCACGATCAGGTCAGTGGCGCCCTCCAGACCGAGCAGGCCGGTGTTGAGCAGCATGTGGAAGTGGATCGGGTTGTCCCAATCCCGCTGGTAATGCTCCCGGTGATAGCGTGCCCGCTGGGCATCGGTCTGGTCGAGGACCCGTTCGGCGGTCCGGGCATCGAGCTGGTCCGTCTCCATCGCGAGCTGCAGCCGGAAGGCGCGCGGGGCCACCAGCTTCACATGCAGGGCATCGGCCACCGCTCCCAGCACGGCGGGTGCGGCGCGACCCACCAGCACCACCCGGCCCTCCGCGGCAGCCTCCTTCACCACCAGCTCGGTGAGTCGGACCAGATTCGGCTCTGGTGCACGGACCACCAAGCCAAGCTCGGGCACGGCCAACTCCTGAGATGACGCCGCGAGCGCCCGGGCCAGTCGTTCCACGAAGCCCGGGACCCGCTCATCCAGATCCGCCACCACCTCGGGCTGCATCCCGGCGCGCCGGGCTACGCGGTCGATGATGTCGTTGTCGATCACACTCCAGCCTAGCCGGGCGGCCACCTGGCGGGCGACCTCGGAACCACCGGCTCCGTACTGGCGTGAAATGGTGATCAGCATGGATTCCCTCGGGATGCAGGCCCCGGG
>CALMOP010000126.1 GCA_937871775.1 uncultured Gemmatimonadota bacterium
TTCGAGGAGATCTACGACCTGATGGCGGTCCGGGTCACCGTGGGGTCGGTGCAGGAGTGCTATCACGCGCTCGGCGTCATCCACCACAACTGGACCCCATTGCAGGAGCGCATCAAGGACTACATCGCCAGTCCCAAGTCCAATGCCTATCAGTCACTCCATACCACGATCTTCGGGCCCGGCGGCCACCTGTTCGAGGTCCAGATCCGGACCCAGGAGATGCACCGGACCGCGGAGTACGGCATCGCGGCCCACTGGCTCTACAAGAGTGACGTCCGGAAGAAAGGCGAGATCGAGGCCCACTTCGGCTGGTTCCGGCAGCTGCTGGAGCTGCAGCAGGATGCCCACACGCCGGAGGAGTTTCTCGAGTTCCTGAAGGTCGATCTGTTCCAGGACGAGATCTTCGTGTTCACCCCCAAGGGCGATGTCAAGCAGCTGCCCAAGGGCGCCACCCCGATCGATTTCGCGTTCATGGTGCATACCGATGTGGGGCTCCGCTGCCAGGGCGCCAAGGTCAATGGCCGGATTGCCCCGCTGCACCGGGAGCTGAAGAACGGCGACACCGTCGAGGTGTTCACCGGGCCGGTGCCCAAGCCCAGCCGGGACTGGCTGGCCCACGTGAAGACCGCCCGGGCCCGCCACAAGATCAAGGCCTGGATCCGCCACCAGGAGGACGAGGAGGCCCAGGCGCTGGGGCGGGAGCTGTTGCTCCGGGAATGCAAGCGGCGGCGGCTCTCCCCGCCAGAGCCGGAACAGCTGGCGCGGGCCGCCGAGGCCCTCGGCCTGTCCGAGGCCCGGCTGGTGGAAGTGGCTCTGGGGCGGGGCGACGTGACCATCGTGCACGTCATCCGGGCGGCCTTCCCCGACCTGCCGGCGGATGACCTGCAGGAGCCGAAGCCCAATGTCCTGGGCCGGGTCATCGACCGGATCCGGTTGGGCAGCGGGATCCGGATCCAGGGGCTCTCCGGGCTCATGGTGCGCTACGCCCAGTGCTGTCAGCCGGTGCCGGGCGACGCGGTCGTGGGCTACGTCAGTCAGGGCCGCGGCATCTCGATTCACCGGGCCGACTGCCCCAACCTGCTCACCCTCTCGGGAGATGGCCGCCGGGTCGAGATCGACTGGCAGGAATCCAGGGGCGAGGCCTTCGCGGTGCGCCTGGCGGTGAGCGGGGAGGACCGGCGCGGGCTCTACGCTGACGTGATGCAGTCGATCAGTCTGAGCGGAACCAACGTGAAGGCCGCCGAACTCTCGACCCGGGACGGCACGGTTTTCAGCACTATCGTGGTCGAGGTAGACAACCGGGCCCATCTCGCCAAGGTCATCAAGGCCATCCGCAAGGTGAAGGGCATTACCGACGTGGAGCGTCGGGACGTGCCGGCCCCGCAGGCCTGAAGCGCCGCCGCCAGCCTGGCGACCCACCCTGCCATTGACGTCCGCCGCCGGCGCGGTATCCTATCCGCGCCCCCATGCCTCACTCCTGGCTTCTCAAGACCGAACCCTCGACCTACTCCTTCGCCCGGCTGGTTCAGGAGCGGCGCGCGGTCTGGGACGGGGTCCGCAACAACCTCGCCCTCTCCCACCTCCGCGGTATGAAGGAGGGCGACCGGGTGCTGATCTATCACACCGGGAATGAGAAGCAGGTGGTCGGGACGGCCCGGGTGGTGCGCGCTGCCTATCCCGACCCCAGCCAGCAGGATCCCAAACTGGTGGTGGTGGATCTCGAGGCCGAGGGCCCTCTCGCCGCCCCGGTCACTCTGTCCGCCATCAAGGCGGATCCGGTGTTCAAGGAGTTCCCCCTGGTTCGCATGGGACGGTTGTCCGTCATGCCGGTGCCGGCGGATCTCTGGAAACGACTGCTTACCATGGGGTCGGGGAAGTAGGTCCGGCTGCGTGCCGCGTGCCGCGTGCCGCGTGCCGCGTGCTGCGTGCGCTTAACGCTGAACGCTGAACGCTGAACGCATAACGCCTACTGCGCGCTCCCTCCTGAGGGTCGTCGGCGGGGTTGACAAAACCGGCCATACCGAACATCCGCCGAAACCGGTATATTGGGGGCCCATGTCGAGCCCCCGCTTCGAAGTCGTCGCTCCCTTCCAGCCGGCCGGTGACCAGCCCGGCGCGATCACCGCCCTGACCGCCGGTCTCCAGCGCGGCGACCGCTGCCAGACCCTGCTCGGAGTCACCGGGTCGGGAAAGACGATGACCCTGGCGCATGTCATCGCCAACTACGGCCGTCCCACCCTGGTGCTGTCCCACAACAAGACCCTGGCGGCGCAGCTGTATGGAGAGCTGCGACAGTTCCTGCCCCACAACGCGGTCGAGTACTTCGTGTCGTACTACGACTACTACCAGCCGGAAGCCTACGTCCCGCAGACCGACGTCTATATCGAGAAGGACGCCTCGATCAACGCCGACATCGAGAGCCTCCGACTGCGGGCCACGTCCAGTCTGATGGAGCGGGACGACGTGGTCATCGTGGCCACGGTGAGCGCGATCTACGGCCTTGGCGATCCGGCGGAATATCGCAAGCTCCTGGTCACGGCCGAGCGGGGCGAGGCCAAGGGCCGGGATGCGTTGCTGGCGGACCTGGTCCGGATCCAGTACGGCCGCAACGACGTCGCCTTCGAACAGGGCACCTTCCGGGTCCGGGGGGACACGGTCGAGATCTTCCCGGCCTACGCCGAGCAGGCGATCCGGGTGGAGTTCTTTGGCGACGAAGTGGAACGCATCACCAAGATCGATCCGCTCACCGGCAAGGCGACCTCCGTGCTCGACCGCTGTGCCGTTTACCCCGCCAAGCATTTCGTGACCCAGCGCCCCACGATCGAGCGCGCAGTCAAGCTGATTCGTGCCGAGCTGGCCGAGCGGCTGCAGCTGCTCCGCCAGGCGGGGAAGCTGCTGGAGGCGCAGCGGCTCGAGTCCCGTACCACCTTCGATATCGAGATGATGCTCGAGGTGGGGACCTGTGCCGGCATCGAGAACTACTCCCGGCATTTCGCCGGCCGGGCTGAAGGGGAGCGGCCGGCCTGCCTGCTGGATTACTTCCCGCCCGAGTTCCTGGTGGTGGTGGACGAATCGCACGTCACCCTGCCCCAGGTCGGCGGCATGTACAACGGTGACCGGGCCCGCAAGCTGACCCTGGTCGAGTACGGCTTCCGGCTGCCGTCGGCGCTGGACAACCGGCCGCTCCGGTTCGAGGAGTTCACCGCCATCGTGCCCCAGCTGCTCGCCGTCTCGGCGACCCCCGGGGAGCTCGAATTGAGCTGGTCCCCAGGGCGGGTCGTGGAGCAGATCATCCGGCCTACCGGGCTGGTGGATCCCGAGGTGGAGATCCGGCCGGTGAAAGGGCAGGTGGACGACCTGCTGGGCGAGATCCGGACCCGTGTGAAACAGCGGGAACGGGTGCTGGTCACCACCCTCACCAAGCGGATGGCTGAAGATCTCACCGACTATCTGCAGCAGACCGGGGTCCGGGTGCGGTATCTCCATTCCGATATCGATGCCATCGAGCGGATGGAGATCCTGCGGGGCCTCCGGCTGGGCGAGTTCGATGTGCTGGTCGGGATCAACCTGCTCCGCGAAGGACTCGACCTGCCGGAGGTCTCATTGGTTGCGATTCTGGATGCCGACCAGGAGGGTTTCCTGCGCTCCGATCGGTCCCTGATCCAGACCACCGGGCGCGCGGCCCGGCATCTCCACGGTCGAGCCATCCTCTACGCCGATCGCATGACCGGATCCATGGAGCGAGCCCTGACGGAAATGGACCGTCGCCGCCGGCTGCAGCTGGAACACAATCGGATCCACGGCGTCACTCCACGGTCCATCGTGAAGTCGATGGAGCAGGTGCGGCTGACCACCCGCGTGGCCGATGCGCGCACCGAAAAGCCCGAGAAGAAACGTGACGAACGCCTGGTGGAGCTGGATTTCAAGGACCCGGCCAAACGGGCCCAGACCATCCAGGCGCTGGAGCGCCAGATGCGCGAAGCGGCCGCCAACCTCGAATTCGAGGTGGCCGCGATGCTGCGTGACCAGATCAACGAATTGCGGGCGCTCGACGCGCCCGACGTGACTCGGCCGGCGCCGGCCCGGAGGCGAGCCTGATGCGCCAGCTGACCGAGTCCGAGATGCTCCAGGCGGGTGAAGCGCTGGGCCGGACCCTTCCCCCGGGCGCCATTGTCGCCTTGCAGGGGGACCTTGGCGCTGGCAAGACCAGCTTTGCCCGGGCGGTGGTGCGTGGCCTCGGTGGGGCAGAGGCCACCAGCCCGACCTACACCCTGGTACACCGCTACCCTGGACGGCGTGGGCCGGTCTACCACCTCGACTGCTACCGGCTCCGGCGTCCGGACGAGGCAGCGGACCTGGATTGGGAGAGCCTGCTCGCGGAAGCGGACGCGCTGCTGGTCGAGTGGCCCGAACGCGCCGGTGGCTGGATGCCGGTGCCGACCCATCACTTCCGGTTCCATCACCTCGCGGACCCTGACCGCCGGGGCGTTGAAGGGCTGCCCTGATGTGGCTGGCCATCGACACGGCGACTGACCGGGCCTCTATCGCGGTGGGCGGACCCGGTGGGGTGGTGGCCCGGGAGACCGTGGTGGGTGCCCGTCGTCATGCCGCGGAGCTGCTGCCGGCGATCGAGCGCTGCCTGGCTGCCGCCGGCGTGAGATTCGCCGCGCTGGAGGGCCTGGTGCTCGCGGACGGCCCGGGCAGCTTCACCGGCCTCCGGGTCGGTGCCACCGTGGCCCGGGCGCTGATTCGGGTTCGGGCCGTACCCTGCTGGGTCACGCCCTCGCTGCTGGTTTGCGCCGCCACCGAGCCCGGGCCCGAGCCGGTGCTGGCGGTAAGCAATGCGCTGCGCGGCGATCTCTACGCCGCGGCGTATCACTGCCGTCCCGGGGCGGTCGAGACCCTGCTGGCCCCGACGGTGCTGCCGGCCGCCGAGGTGCTCCGGCGGGTTCCGGCCGTCCGCCGCATCGTCGGACCGGCAGCGGCCACTCTCGGGGGAGAACCCAGTTGGCCTGATGCCGGGTCCCTGCTGGGTCTGGTCGGCACGGCTGGCGCAGTCACGTTGGTGGTGGACCCGGCCTCCTGGGAGCCCCAGTACGGCCGCCCGGCAGAAGCCCAGGTCAAATGGGAGCGGGACCATGGACGACGGCTGGTCCATTCGCTCGGCACACCGCGCTGACGTGGCGGCGCTCCTGCCCATCGAGCGCCGCTGCTTCGGAGACCCCTGGAGTCCGGCCGCGTTCGCCGACTTGCTCGAATCGAGCCACGGTTTCGGCCTGGTCGCCGCACAAGCCGCCGTGGTGGGAGGGTACCTGATCGCCCGCGCAGTGGT
>CALMOP010000127.1 GCA_937871775.1 uncultured Gemmatimonadota bacterium
TCTCCGTCCGCGCGCGTCGAGCGGCCGGCGGACTGGCCCGCGAGGAATGCGAGGACGTCCTCGCGTCCATCCGGGATCGTCGCCGTCCACCACGCCCCGGAGCCGACCACCACGATCGCGATCCGCTCTCCCGCGCGCTGGAGGTGGCCGGTCTTCACAACGCCAGCTGGATCGTTGCCGCCGGTGCGGTGGTGGCGTTGACGGCGGTCCTGCTGGTGTTCCAGTACGGGCAGCCCCGGATCTTCATGGCCATGGCCCGGGACGGGCTCCTGCCGCGCTGGGCGGCGAAGATCCATCCCAGGACCCGGGTCCCGCTCATCAGCACCGTGGTCACTGGGGTGTTCGTGGCGGTCGGGGCGCTGTTCTTCGACGAGAACGAGATTTATGACCTGACGAATATCGGGACGCTGGCGGCGTTCGCGATCGTGTGTGTCGGCGTGCTGGTGCTGCGGCTGCGGGAGCCTGAACGGCCGCGCCCGTTCCGGGTTCCCCTGATATGGCCGGTGTCGGTGGTCGGAGCGGCGTCCTGTCTCTACGTGATGAAGGGGCTGCCGGTCCACGCCTGGGAGCGATTCGGCGTCTGGCTGGTCATCGGGCTGGCGATCTACTTCCTCTACGGGGTCCGCCGCAGCCGACTGAACCATCCGGCGGGCTGAGCCGGCGCGACCGGTTACCCGCCGGCGAGGTGGAGCGCGCCGGCGGCGGGTTCGAGCGGACCCTGCCGAATCCGGAGTCGGGACTCCTCGACCAACTTGGCACTCAGGAGCCGGTGCAGCGGACCGTCGTGGAACAGCAGGCCCCCGCTCATCGCGAGATCGACCGGGGCCCGCTCGTCAGCGCCGAAATGCGGCAACAGCTGGAACACCAGGGCCGCCAACTCCCGGGCAGCGTAGTCCATGATGCCGGCGGCGATGGTATCCCCGCTCTGGGCCGCCTCGAACACCGCCGGCGCCAGCCCGGCGACCTCCGCCACGCCGGCCGCGGCGGCCCACTGAACCAGGGCGTCGATCGAGCCGGATTTGGTGACCGAGAGCACCTGGGCGGTCAAGTCGGTGCGGGGACTCCGCCCATCCGCCGCCCGCCCCACCGCCCCCAGGGCGGCCCGACCAATGGCGTAGCCACTGCCCTCGTCTCCCATCTGCCAGCCGAACCCGCCGGTGCGGTGCAGCCGGCCGGCCGGGTCCCGGGCCGCCGCCATGCTTCCGGTGCCGGCCGTGACCACCACCCCGGGCCGATCGCCGAAGGCCGCCGCCAGCGCGATCTCGGTATCTCCGGTAATCGTGATCCGGTCGGTGAAGGCCTCGGTGCGGAGCGCCTGGCGGAGTTCCTCCCGTTCGGCTTCCCGCCCGGCTCCGGCCACCCCCGCGACCAGGATCTCCCCCCGGAGCCGCCCGCTCTCGGCGAGGGCCCGCCGGGCCACCTCGGCAATGATGGAGGCACACGCGATGCCTCGCCCGGTGCGCATCTTGGCGCCCGGCCCCACCGCCCGCCCCAGCAGCTGCCCGTCCACCGCGACGATCGCGACGGTCTTGCTGCCCCCCGCGTCGATCCCCACGATCACTCGACTCATGTGATACCCTCCCGCCTCGGCCGGACCACGCTGGCGACGAGGCCGATCACCACAGTCAGCAGAGTCCCCACCGGCACGTACCACGGCCAGGCCAGCGGCTGCCTGGTGAGGAAGATGACCAGCATCGTCGGCACCGCCACCCCGATGCCCCACAGCACATCGTTCCCGGCAACCCGGGCGGGGCCACCGGCCAGAAGATATGCGCCCAGCAGCGCCCCGTAGGTAATGGAGGCAATCGACAGGGCGAAGACCACCACCGGCGTCTGTCCGCCGCCCGCGATGACGTTGAAGCCCAGGGCGACGAGGGTGATCACCACACCCCACGCCAACGACCACGCCCGTCCGACCTTCAGAAGATGCTCGGGATCGGTTCGCCCGGTCCAGGAGGCGTAGAGGTCGTGGGTCACCGAGCTGGCCAGCGCGCTGATCGCCGAGCTGTGGGTAGCCATCGAGGCGGCGAGCACCGCGGCAATGATCAGCCCGGCCAGACCATGGGGAAAGTGACTGATCACGAACCGGGGGAAGATCTGGTCGGCGGGCAGGTCGGTGGGGGCCTGGCCGGCCGCCCAGATCGCGATGCCAATGAACAGGAACAGGGTGAACTGGGCGAGGACCACCACACCGGAGCCCACCAGGGCCACCCGGGCGGCGGTCAAACCGCGGCTGGCCAGCAGCCGCTGCACGATCAGGTGATCGGTCCCGTGTGACGCCGCCGAGAGCATCGCCCCGCCCACCAGTCCGCCCACCAGGGTGTAGGTCGTGGTGAAGTTCACCGTCGGATCCAGCCAGCGCAGCTTTCCGGCCTGGGCCGCGGCGGCCAGCGTGGCGGGCAGCCCGCCGGCCAGTCCTGCCGCGATCCCCAGGGCCACGAAGCCCCCAGCGACGTAGACCAGCAGCTGGACCACGTCCACCCAGACCACCGCCTTGAGCCCGCCGTGCCAGGTGTACACCAGAGTCACCAGGCTCATCAGCACGATGGCCAGCGGCACGTTCCACGCCGCCAGGATGGCCAGGGGGATCGCGCCGGCGTAGACCCGGACCCCGTCGGCGAGCGCGCGGGTGACCAGGAACATGGCCGAAGCGACCCGCCGGGTCGGGACCCCGAAACGGTGCTCCAGGCGCGCGTAGGCGGTGTCCTGATCACCGTGGAAATAGCCGGGGAGCAGCCAGCGCGCCACCGCAATCCTGCCCAGCAGGTAGCCCAGCGGCAGTTGCAGGAAGGTGAGATCGCCCCGGGCCGCGACGGCGGGCACCGAGATCACGGTCAGCGCCGAAGTCTCGGTCGCGACGATGGAAAGCAGAATCGCCCAGGTGGGCAGGTCCCTGGCGCCGAGAAAGTAGTCACCGGCGGTACGCTGCCGTCGGGACACCCACATCCCGACCCCCAGCGTCAGGGCGAAATAGCCGACGATCACCAGCAGGTCGAGGGCGGCCAGGGCGGATCCCGGGTGGTGAGGGGTGGGTGGATCGCGGGCTGAAGCGAAAAAGTGAGGAGCGAGAAGCCGCGGCTTCTCTGCTCCTCACCGGGCGCCGCTCAGGCGAAGGGACCTAGGCGGTAAAGCTGCTCCCGCAGCCGCAGCCACCGGTCGCGACGGGGTTGTGAAAGGTGAACCCCGAGCCCTGCATCGAACTGACATAATCCACGGTCACGCCGTTCAGGTACTGCATGCTGAACCCGTCGACGAAGATGCGTACGCCGTTGATGTCCAGCACGCAGTCGTCCTCGAGGGAGCGCTCTTCGATATTCAGGCTGTACTTGAAGCCGGAGCACCCGCCCGGGAGCACGCTCACCCGGAGTCCGGCGGTTTCCGCCGACACCTGTTCCGTGGTGATGAACTTGTGGACTTCCTGCGCGGCCCGATCGGTCACGACCAGCGTGAACCCCGCGGTGCCCACCTGCTGTTCCGTGCCAGCCATGTTTGGGACTCCTTATGTCATTGCCAAGTACCGGCCCCAGACGGCGGGGCCGAATTGCTGCACTCCAAGGTAGGGGGGTCCGGTGGGAAAATCAAATCGCCCCCGACCCCGGTCCGCTCGCCAAGTGTATGCGGCTCAAGGGTTAAGGCCCCACAGCACGGCTCAGTGATTCGGCACGCCGCGGAGCAGCCCGGTCCCGATCGGGAAATCAGGCAGTGGCACCGGCAGCTGGCCGGTGATGGGGGCCTGGCCGGTGAGCGCCCGGGCCGCGGCCCATTCCAGCAGCGGGTTGCTGCCCCATGCCAGGAGGTACGCCGGCCGCTCCGGGATCTGCGCCATGAGGTACGGGGAGCCCAGGGACAGCAGCACCACGCGGTGCCAGCGGGTGGTGACCCCGATGAGTCGGGCGATGGGGTCGGGAAGGGCGATCGTTCCCTTGCCGGGGGTCACCTTGACCGACACGGCAAACAGCACGTACCGGTACTGTCGCAGGAACATGCGGGCGGAATCGAGGCCGGCCGCGCCGGTGGCGGGCCACAGTCTGAACAGGGCCGGATCGTAGCCGGCGTAGCGCAGCTGACGCTGGAGGGTCGCGCCGACGGTGCCGGCATTCTCCTCCCCATAGGTGATCAGGGCGAGCGGGCCGGGCCGGGCCCGCAGGCTGTCCACGGCACCGCGGGTATCGCTGACCAGGGTGATCGAGCGCTGGGCCAGGTCGCGGGCGGAGCTGAGGAAGCGCTGGCTCCCGACAATCGCCGCGACGCTGTCCAGCGAGACCGTGCGTCGGTCGAACAGCCCCAGGCGGCGCTTGAGCAGCAGCAGCCTCCGCACCGACTGATCCAGCCGCTCGAAGCTGATCCGTCCGGACTCGACCGCGTCGGTCAGTGCCGCAATGGCGCCGCGCGGCTCGGCGGGCTGCAGCAGCAGATCGGCCCCCGCCTGGAAGGCCAGCACCGCCGCTTCGCCGGGTCCGTAGGTGTTGACGATGCCGGCCATGTCCAGCGCGTCGGTGACGATGAGGCCTCGAAACCCCAACGAATCCCGCAGCACGCCGTGGAGCACCGCCGGGTCCAGGGTCGCGGGACGCCCGCGGATGCTGGACAGGACCGGCACCACGATATGAGCCGACATCACGAACGTGGCCCCGGCTTCCACGGCGGCCCGGAATGGCACCAGTTCGACCGAGTCGACCCGGCCCCAGCCCGCGCTGATCACTGGCAGGGAGAGATGGGAATCGATCGAGGTGTCCCCGTGCCCCGGAAAATGCTTGGCGGTGGCCAGCATGCCGTGGTCCTCGAGTCCCCGCACCGCCGCGCGGACCAGCCGGCCCACCTGGTAGGCATCCGACCCGAAGGAGCGGGTGTTGATCACCGGGTTATCGGGGTTGCTATTGATGTCCGCCACTGGGGCAAAGGCGATGTGGATGCCCACCGCGCGACCTTCCAGGGCGGTGATCCGCCCGACCTCGTAGGCATCCTGTTCGCTGCCGGCGGCGGCCACGCCCATATTGGGTGGGAACGGTGTCGCGCCGGCGAGCCGGAAGCCGGCGCCGCTCTCCAGGTCGGCGGCAACCAGCAGGGGAACCGCCGACCGGCGCTGCAGCCGGTTCAGCTTGAAGGCCACATCCAGCGGAGTCCCGGCCGAAATGATGAGACCGCCCACGCCGAGCGAATCGACCCAGCCCTGCATGACCGTGAATGTGCTGTCGTCGAAAGCGGCGTATGACCCGGGAATCCACGGCATGATGAGCTGCGCGACCCGCGCCCTGAGCGGCAGACTGTCCAGCAGCCGGTTGACGAAGGCGGAGTCGAGCTCCGAGGAAGCCCGAATGGGATCGAACCGGGAACCGGTGCCCTGGCCCGCGAGGGGCAGGGCCAGCAGCACGAGGCCGCCGCAGGCGAGCCGGGTGACGCGATGAAGATTCACTGGGGACTCGTGCTCCTGGTGCCGTGGATCGTGGGGGTCGAAGCCCCGGCGTCGCGATCCGGGGTGCGACCCGGGATCGAGGTACTGCTGGCGGACAGCGCGCACCTGGTGCGTGGGAAGCGAGTCGGCCTGGTGACCGACCAGGCCGGTGTCGATGCGCAGGGTCGCCGCGGTGTCGACCGCCTGTTGGCCGAGGGGGTCGCGGTCGTGGCGCTGTTCAGTCCGGAACATGGCTTCACCGGCGCCGCCGCGCCCGGCGCCCCCGTCGCCTCGGGGACCGACTCGGTCACCGGACTCCCAATCTACAGTCTCTACGGCGCCACGTCCGCTCCCGACGATGCCATGCTCGCCGGGATCGAGGTGCTGCTGGTCGATCTGCAGGATGCCGGGGCCCGCTACTACACCTATCTCTGGACCACGGTGGGGGTGATGCGGGCGGCGGCCACCCGGCGCATTCCGGTCATTCTGCTGGACCGGCCCAATCCCATAGGAGGTGGGATCCAGGGCAATGTGCTCGACCCGGTCTATCGGTCCTCGGTCGGGCTGCTGGCCATTCCCATGCGCCACGGCATGACGCTCGGCGAACTGGCTCTCCTGGCCCGTCATGATCTCGAACTGGGCACCCAGCTCACGGTGATTCCCGCGCTGGGCTGGCGCCGAGACATGTTCTTCGACGCCACCGGTCTCCCCTTCGTTCCGCCGTCCCCGAACCTTCCCCGCCTGGAGGCGCTGCAGCACTACCCGGGGCTGTGCCTGTTCGAAGGCACGATCCTGTCGGTTGGACGGGGTACCGATCATCCCTTCGAGCAGATCGGCGCTCCGGGGATCGATGCTGCCGCCCTGCTGGCCCGGCTGGGCGAGGTGCCCGGGGTCACGGCCTCCGGGGTGCGGTTCACCCCCCACCAGCCCGGGGACCACAAGTTTCCGGACACCGCGGTGACGGGGGTCCGCTTGGAGGTAGTGGATCGGAGCCGCTACGACCCGACCCTGACCGCGCTCCGCCTGTTCGCGGCCCTGGAGCAGACCCACCCGGTGTCGCTGCAGCTTCCGGGACGCCACTTGGCCCGCCTGTTCGGGGCCGACCCCGGGGTTCTGGCTCGGCTGGACGCTGCCCGGGTCGACAGTCTGGCGGCGGCCTGGCGGAGTGACCAGGCCCGGTTCCGGGAGCGCCGAACACCCTACCTGCTCTACCCGGAATAGCGGCCCCGTCCCCGGGTCCACGCAGGCGCCGGTTATTGGCCTGCGTCCTTCCGATAAACCGTTCCCCGGGTTATAGTTTGCCGCGGTTTTCAAGGACCTGTGGGAGGTCTTGACTGGTTGGTCGAACCCCGGGGGATCCCCGCCAGGTGAAGCTCATTACCAAGCCGGTCGAAGGGGCCTTCTACGCCGTCACCAGGCCGATGGTGGCGGCGCTGGTCGGGGCGGGCGTCCGGCCCAACGTGATCACCACCGTGGGTACCCTGCTGGTGGTCGTCTCGGCGGCGGCCTACGGCGCAGGGTCGGTCCGGCTGGGTGGGCTGCTGTACCTGATCAGCGGGATCGTGGACACGCTGGACGGCGCAGTGGCCCGGGCCAACCGCCAGGTCACCAAGTTCGGGGCGTTCTACGATTCCACGCTCGACCGGGTGGGTGACGGGGCGACCTTCATCGGGGTCGCGGTGTTCTTCCTGCTGGCTCCGCCTGGCAGCGTGGCGCACCGGGAGCTGGCGATCGTGATCAGCATGGTCGCGATCCTGGCATCGCTGCTGGTCTCGTCGGCCCGGGCCCGGGCCGAGGGCCTGGGATTGGACTGTCGGGTGGGCCTGGTGCAGCGGGCCGAGCGGATTCTGCTGCTGGGGATCCCATCGGTGCTGTTCGGGGCCGGGCCGGAGGGGCGGTTGCTGTTCTGGATCGTGCTGCTTCTCGCGTTTGCCTCGGTCATCACCGTGCTGCAGCGCTTTGTATACGTCTACCAGGTGACGGAGGGCCGGCGGCCCGAAGCACCGAAAGGATCGTAACGGTGTCGACAGGTGCTTCCCGACCGATTGCGCCGGCGAAAGGCAAACTGGGTGTGCTGTGCGTGGGCCTCGGCGCCGTGGCGACCACGTTCATCGCGGGGGTCGAACTGGTCCGCCGGGGCAAGGCCAAGCCGATTGGCTCGCTGACCCAGATGGGCCACATCCGGCTGGGCAAACGCACCGAAGGCCGGATGCCCCTGATCAAGGACTTTGTCCCGCTCGCCGATCTGGACGACCTGGTCTTCGGGGCATGGGACCCGGTGCCCGACAACGCCTACCAGAGCTGCCTCCACTGCGGCGTGCTGGACAAGCATGTGCACGTCGAGCCGATCAAGGAATTCCTGCAGGGCATCAGCCCGATGCCGGCGGCGTTCGATCAGAACTACGTGAAGCGGCTGGAAGGCAAGAACGTCAAGACCGGCCGCACCAAGAAGGAGCTGGCCGAGGCGCTGCGGAAGGACATCCGGGACTTCAAGGCCAGGCACGGCTGCGACCGGCTGGTCCTGGTCTGGTGCGCCTCGACCGAGATCTTCATCCAGCCCGGCCCGGCGCACCAGACCCTGGCGGCGTTCGAGAAGGCGATGGAGACCAACGACAGTTCGATCGCCCCCTCGATGCTGTACGCCTGGGCCTCGATCATGGAAGGCGTGGCCTTCGCGAACGGGGCGCCGAACCTGACCTGCGACATCCCGGCGATCGAGCAGCTGGCGAAGGACCGGGGCGTCGCCGTTGGCGGCAAGGATTTCAAGACCGGTCAGACCATGATCAAGACCGTACTCTCGCCGATGTTCAAGGCCCGGATGCTGGGCGTGGCCGGCTGGTATTCCACCAATATCCTGGGCAACCGTGACGGCGAGGTGCTCGACGATCCGGAGAGCTTCAAGACCAAGGAAGAGTCCAAGCTCGGCGTGCTGGAGTACATCCTGCAGCCCCAGCTGTACCCGGAGCTGTATGGGGAGATGTACCACAAGGTCCGGATCAACTACTACCCGCCCCGGGGAGACAACAAGGAGGGGTGGGACAACATCGACATCTTCGGGTGGTGTGGCTACCCGATGCAGATCAAGGTCGACTTCCTGTGCCGGGATTCCATTCTGGCGGCACCGCTGGTGCTCGATCTGGCGTTGTTCTTCGATCTGGCCCAGCGGGCCGGCCTGTCCGGGATTCAGGAGTGGCTGTCGTTCTACTTCAAGAGTCCCCAGGTGGCACCGGGCCTGTATCCGGAGCACGACCTGTTCATCCAGCAGACCAAGCTCAAGAACACGCTGCGGTGGCTCATGGGTGAGTCGGCGATCACCCACCTGGGGACCGAGTACTACGAGTACGG
>CALMOP010000128.1 GCA_937871775.1 uncultured Gemmatimonadota bacterium
CGCGATTGGCGGCATAGCCGGCAGTGGTGAAACGACTCTCGCGGGTCGGGATCGACTGAAGGCGCTCCTCGATCAGGTCACCAAGGTCTTTGAGGCCCAGGAAAAGGTGGCGGGTCAATGGACCAAGCTGAGTGGTGGGCCCATCCAGCAGATGCTGACGGACCTGGAACGGGCGGCAGAGGTGGTCCCCATTCTGTTACAGGGTATCAAAGCCGTTGGGAGCGTGCCGGGAGCGGTCGGGCAACCAGTCGAAGGGCCCCCTGGCGGCGGCACCTATCCCTATACCCCGCAATTCCTCCTTGGCAGGTATAGCGAGGACGGCATTAATCTGGCGGAGAAGCATCGCTTAGCTGCCAAAGATGTCAGTGTACATTGGGCGGATACCGCCCGGTCCGTCGCCCAACTGGTGCAACTGCTCGGCGTCGGCAACGATTCCACCGCGCTGATGCTGCAGAATCTGGTGACCGGTGCCAGTCAACTGGAGAAGATCACCAGTGCCGGCGGGAAGGCGGCCACCGGGGACGTGCTCGGGCTGGCAACGAGTCTTCTCACTGTGTTCAGTGGGCTCTTTGGGGGCGGGGAGACGGCGGCCCAGCGCCAATCACGCGAAATCCAGAAGCAGAATACCGAGGCTGTGAAACAATTAACCTCCGTCATGGAAGCCGGGATTACGGGTAATCAACTGCGGCAAGCGGGGCAGGCCACTGGCGCGCTGATTGGTGGATTCACCACCACCCACTATCCCGGGGTCCCAGGATTCTCAAACCCATCGGATATCCTGAACTCTCCAAATGTTGATGCTATTCTGGCCGGCATGGGTTACAGCTTCGGTCGACTGGACGAGTTTGCCAAGACGCTCAATGTCACCTTGGATCGCTCCACGGCATACACCTTCTTGGAATCCCTGAAGCAACTGAAGATCAAGATGGACCAACTGGCTCTGGTAACCATCAAGGGTTTCGGTGGCCAACTCGATCTCCTGAATCGTCAATGGGCATTGGCCGGGACCGGACCCATCGACAAACTCCGTGGTCTCATCGAGGCGATCCAGAACCCGGAGTCGGGTGCCCCGGGTCTCGGGGGGCTCGGTGGGTTCGATATCGGCACGGCGGGCGGGCGGAATCAGGCGAACGAGTTCCTGAAGGCGCAGCTCGCCCAGATTCAGGCGGGGACCTTCGACACGACCCAACTGGGCGGCCTGACGCTGCAGCAGTACCTCGACTTCATCAGTCAGTTCGGGGCCCTGCTGAATGAGGCCAATCAGGCGATGGAGGAGACGGTCAAGAATCTCCGCGCCTTCGCTGATTCCCTGAAACTCGACAGCACCCTGTCCACCCTCTCCCCGGTCCAGAAACTGGCCGAAGCCCGGCGGCAGTACGATGTCGCCTACACTGCCGCCGCCAGTGGGGACACGACCGCCGCCGGGAACCTGCCGGCACTCGCTCGCGCCTTCCTGGAGGCCTCCCGTGCGTTCAACGCCAGCAACCCGGCGTATGCGGCCGACTTCGCGCAAGTGCTGCGCCAGACCGAGGAAATCGCCAGCCAGTTCGCGGCGCAAACGGCGCCGGGCGGCCCCGGCGACATCACGCCCCTGATCGAGCCCATCATCCACATGGACGACAACATGGGCCAGATCCTGGTGGAGCAGCAGGCGACGGTCGCGGTGTTGAAAGAGGGGCTGCAACAGGCGGTGGACAAACTCGACGAACTGGTGACCCAGATGGCGGAGAACAACCGGTATGTTAAACTGGGCCTAGAGTAGTCACATGGCCGACGTGCTCTATCTGGCGGAGCTGGTGGTCACGGGCGCCGGTGGTGCGGGGACGACAACGCTCCGCTACGCCAGCGGGAACGGGCACGTCACGGGGCCCGCGGAAACGCCGGCCAACACCTGGTATGATGCGCGGATTACGCAGCCGATCAATATCACCCGGAACCTGTTCAGTCGGGGGAAAACCAGTGGGCAGAGTCAGATGGGCTACGGGGACCTGGTGCTGATGAACCCGGACGGCGGACTCGACGGCCTGCTGGAGTACGGGTTCGATGGGCAGGTGGTGACCATCCGCCGGGGCACGGTGGGGGCGGCCTACCCGTCCGGGTTCCCCACCATCTTCAGCGGCACCATGGAGCAAGCCGAAGCGGTGGGGGACACGCTGGTGGTCCGGATCAGGGACCGCCAACTCGATCTGGACCGGCCCCTGCAGTCGGAGAAGTACGCCGGCAACAATGTGCTCCCGAACGGCCTCGAGGGGGTCGCGGGGGACATCAAGGACAAACCCAAACCGGTCTGCTATGGGCAGGTGCAGAACGTGCCGGCGGTGCTGGTGAACACGTCGAA
>CALMOP010000129.1 GCA_937871775.1 uncultured Gemmatimonadota bacterium
TCCATCGTGACACAGGCGTCCGAGGCAGTGCCGACCCCGGCGTCGACGACGACCGGGACGCCGAGCCGGCGCTTGATGAGGCGGACGCTGAGTGGATTAAGGAGGCCGAGCCCGCTGCCAATGGGCGAGGCGAGCGGCATGACCGCCGCGGCCCCCGCCTGCTCCAGTCGGAGTGCGGTGATCAGGTCATCATTGGTGTAGGCCATGACCTGAAAGCCTTCCCGCACCAGTTCGCGGGTCGCCTCCATCAGGCCGGCGGTGTCGGGCAGGAGCGTCTCCCGGTCACCGATCACCTCCAGCTTGATGAACTCGTTGAACCCCGCCTCCCGCCCCAGCCGGGCATAGCGGATGGCTTCCTCGGCGGTATAGCAGGCGGCGGTGTTCGCCAGCAGGAAGAACCGTTGGGGATCGAGGTGGTACAGGATGCCATCTTCCCGGGTGCGGTCCAGGTCCACCCGGCGTATCGCGACGGTCACCACCTCGGCCCCCGAGGCCTCGATCGCGTCGACCATCTCCTGATTGCTGCGGTACTTTCCGGTGCCCACCAGGAGGCGGGAACGGAAGCTGCGTCCCCCAACCACCAGGGGCAGGTCCTTCGGCTCAGACATGGTTACCGCCTCCGAGACTCCCGATTCATCCGCCGCCAACGAAATGCACCAGTTCCACCTGGTCTCCGTTGCGCAGCATGACTTCCTCCAGCCGAGGTGTGCGGACGATCTCGCGGTTCAACTCGACCACCACCATGCGGGGATCCAGCCCGAGCGAGGCGAGCAGCCCCGAGACGGTGACCGCGGTGGGGAGGACCCGTTCCTCCCCATTCAGGGTGAGGTGAAGTTCGCTCACGCCGCCTCCGGGAACAGTGCCAGCAGCGCGGCCGCCGCCGCGGCCGGATCCGGGGCCTGCCACAGGGCCCGGATGGCCGCGACGCCGTATGCGCCTGCATCCCGGACCGCCCCGGCGTTGTCCGGCGTGATGCCGCCGATCGCGATCACCGGCAGCCCCAGGCGACTCGCGTCGCGGACCAGGCCGACCCCGCCGGCGGGTCGACCGGGGTGGGTGGGAGTCTCGAAGATGTTACCCAGCAGCAGATAGTCAGCGCCTTCCTGCAGCGCCTGTCGGGCTTCCGCCAGGGAGTGCACCGAGACTCCGATCCACCCATTCCAGAGGGGCCGGAAGCTGTCCCGCAGCGCACCTGGGGACAGGTCCGTGAGTCTGAGCTGCAGGCCGGCGGTTCCGGCAACCACTGCCAGGTCGGCCCGTCCGTGGGCGAACAGCCGGACCCCGGAAGGGGTGAGCCGGCCGGTCTCCTGGGCCAGCGGAACCAGGACCGCCAGGCTCAGGGAACGATCCCGCAGGTGCAGCGCCACGGGCCGGCCCGTGGCCAGCAGCGGGCGGCACTGCTCGGGGAACCCGGGGCGGTCCAGCATGCCGGCCGCGGGCAGCGCGTGCAGTCGGGGCAGCGTCATCATGCGAACCGGGCCCCGGGTCGAATGCCCCGACGCCGGCTCCACTCCGGGACGCCCATGCGGCGGCGCCCGGCCGGCTGGACTTCGGTGACGGACAGGGCCCCGATGCCGGCGGCAACGACCAGGGCGTCAGCGACGGCCAGGACGGTGCCGGGGGTCCCGCTCTCATTCACGGTCCGGCCCCCGAACAGCTTGACCTCCTGGCTGCCGAGCTGGGCCCAGGCGCCGGGCTCGGGATCGAAGGCGCGGACCAGGCGCGCCAGGCCGGCGCCGTCGCGGGACCAGTCGATCCGGGCCAAGGTGCGGTCGATCTTGGGAGCCCAGGTCGCACGGGTGTGGTCCTGGGGTTGGGGGCGGACGGCGTCGCCCTGCAGCAGGGTGAGCGCCTCGATCAGCGCCTCGGCGCCCAGTTCGGCGAGCCGGACCGCCAGTTCTCCGCCGGTTTCATCGGCTGCGACCTCGGTCTCGATCTGATGCAGCACCGGGCCGCTGTCGAGCCCCGCTTCCATCTGCATGATGCTGACGCCGGTGCTCTCTTCACCGTTGAGGATAGCCCACGGAATCGGGGCGGCGCCTCGCAACCGGGGCAGCACCGACGCATGCACATTGAGCATCCCCCGCCGCGGGATGGCCAGGATCTCCGGCTTGAGGATGTGGCCGTACGCCACCACCACGCCGAGATCGGGCTGACAGGTCTGCAGCTCCGCGGCGAACGGGCCGACCGGGCGCTCGGGCTGGAGGACCGGGAGGTCCTCCTCCAGGGCCGCGAGCTTGACGGGCGACGGGATCGTCTGGCTGCGGGACCGACCGTGGGGGCGGTCCGGCTGGGTCACGACGGCGGCGACATCGAAGCCTTCCTCGAGCAGGGCCCGGAGCGACGGCACCGCGAACCCGGGGGTGCCGAAGAAGACGATGCGCATCAGGTCGACTCGGCCGCGACGGACCGGACCGGGCGGGTGTAGCCCTCGTCGTCGGCGTGCTCCTTCTTCCAGCGTGACAGGAGCCGCTGCCGCTTGAACAGGCTGAGGTGGTCGAGGAACAGGATCCCGTCGAGGTGGTCGATTTCGTGCTGAACCGCCCGGGCCGGGAGACCGGTGAGCTCGCGGCGATAGGGCGTGCCGTGCTGATCCAGCGCTTCCAGCACGATGCGATCAGGGCGGGTCACGTCACCGAACAGATCGGGAATCGAGAGGCAGCCCTCCTCGCCGGTCTCGCGGCCGGAGGCTTCGACGATCCGCGGGTTGACCAGCACCAGCCGCTCTTCGTCGGCGTGCACCACCGCAACGCGCCGAGCCACCCCCACCTGGTTGGCGGCGAGGCCGATCCCGCGGGCGGCGTACATGGTCTCGAACAGATCCGCCACCAGGCGGCGGACCTCATCGTCCACCGCGGTCACCTCCCGGCTCTGATCCCGGAGGACCGGCGAACCGAGCAGGTGCAGGTCGAGCACGCTCACCCGGCAACTCCCGGGGCGCTCTGGTCGCCCACCCGGACGATCCGGCTCCGCTCGACCAGGAGCGTGGATCCCGCCGATTCGATGGTGATCCGGTTGTCCTTGATCTCCTTCACCCTGCCGATGATGCCGCCGGCGGTGGTGATGTCGTCGCCCTTCTTGAGGGCCTGCAGCAGGCCCTCGTGCTTGCGTCGGGCCTGCTGCTGGGGTCGGATGATGAAGAAGTAGAACACCGCTCCGATGGCGGCTATCTGGAACAGCAACATCGTGAAGCCGGCGTTGGGGCCGTCGGTTGGGACCATCAGGCTCATCAGGGTCACGCCTCGCCTCGGGTGTGGTACCGCTCGAGCCAGTCGTGGCGCCAGCGGTGGAAGGTGCCGCGCAGGATCTCGGCCCGGGCCTGTTCGCCCAGTCGGACCAGGAATCGGATATTGTGGATCGAGGCCAGCCGGAGTCCCAGCATTTCTTCCGCCATGAAGAGGTGCCGCAGGTAGGCCCTGGAGAACCGGGTGCAGGTGTCACAGTCGCACGCCGGATCCAGCGGCCCGTCGCTCAGGCGCAGCCCCGCCGCCCGGATGTTCACCTTACCCGCGGCAGTCCAGGCGCTGCCATGGCGCCCGTTGCGGGTCGCGGCCACGCAGTCGAACAGATCCACGCCCCGGGCTATTCCCTCCAGCAAGTCGTCCGGGAACCCTACGCCCATAAGATAACGGGGCACCGCGGGGGGCAGCATCGGGCCCAGCTCCTCGAGGACCCGGTGCATGACCGGCTTGGGTTCTCCCACCGAGAGCCCGCCGATCGCGATTCCGGTCCACGGTCCCAGGGCCAGCGTGCCTTCCAGGGAGCGGCGTCGGAGCTCCGCATGGGTGCCGCCCTGGAGGATGGGCCACAGGGTCTGCCGGCTTCCCGACCCGGCGGCCGTCAGCTCCTCATGGCGCCGGCGGCAGCGGTCCAGCCAGCGGAGGGTCCGCTCCATGCCCTCCTCGGCCAGCTCGGCCGGCGCCTGTCCCGGGACCACGTGGTCGAACGCCATCGCCACGTCCGCCCCCAGGGCCCACTGGATGTCCATCGCGGACTCGGGGGTGATGGTCCTGGTGGATCCATCGATGTGACTGACGAACTCCACCCCCGACTCGGCGATCTTGCGAAGCCCCTCCAGCGAGAACACCTGGAAGCCCCCGGAATCGGTGAGCATGGGCCGGCCCCAGGTGGTGAAGCGGTGGAGACCTCCCAGGGCCTGCACCACCGCCTCGCCGGGTCGCAGATGCAGGTGATAGGTGTTCCCCAGCACGATCTGAGCGCCCGCCCGGTGGACTTCCTCCGGATGCAGACCGCGCACCGTTCCGTGGGTGCCGACCGGCATGAAGGCCGGTGTGGTCACGGTCCCGTACGGCAGGGCCAACTGCCCGGCGCGGGCTTCGCCCTCGGTCCGGTCGATCTGGAATTGGAACACCCGGGTCAGGGCCGGCCGGTGAGGATGCGCTGCACCTGGAGCCGATGCACCAGATCGTGTCCCGCCGCGAGGCGAGCATTCAAGTCGGCGGTCACCGGGCCCCGCTCCGCGTGGTGGCCCACCCGCTGCCACTGCGCGGCCGACAGGTGGCTCCAGTGTCGCAGATTGGCCGCGCGGAAGGCGCCGAAGTCCGCCAGGGCGACCCGGGGATCCTGCTCGGCGTACCCGAACTCGGTCGCCCACCGATCCTGGTCGAATCCCGCGACGGGCGGCTCCACATCGCCGACGGTAAGACGGGAGCGGACCCCGATCACCAGCTCGGCGTCGGCCAGGTGTGCCAGGACCTGGCCCACGGACCACTTCCCCGGAGCCTCGGGTCGGCGCAGCCGCTGATCTGGCACCTCGTTCAAGCGGGCGGTGAGCCAGCCCGGGGTCTCCGCCAGAACCTCCAGGGCCGGACGCTGGCCCAGCAGGTCCAGCAGCGCCTGAACCACCGCCTTGGCATTGGCGGTGGCCGCCCCACGGGGATTGCTGTACATGCTCATGGGCACCTCATGTCAGGACCATCGCGTCGCCATAAGAATAGAAGCGGTACCCCTGGTCCACCGCGTGACGGTATGCGGCCAGGACCCGCTCCCGGCCCCCGAATGCCGCCACCAGCATGAGCAGGGTAGAGCGGGGCAGGTGGAAGTTGGTGAGCAGTCGGTCCACGATCCGGAACTGGAAGCCGGGGGCGATCAACAGCCGGGTTGTGCCTGGCCCGGGCCTGACGCCGCCGCCGCCGTCGGCGGCGCTCTCCAGCGCCCGGACCACGGTGGTCCCGACTGCCCACAGCCGGCCGCCCCGCTGCCGGAGCGTCCCGATCGCCGCGGCGCAGTCGGCGGGGATCCGGTAGTGCTCCTCATGCATGGGGTGCCGGGCCGGGTCCTCGGTTTCGACCGGCTTGAAGGTACCCGGTCCGACCTCCAGGTCGAGCCGGGCGATCTGCACCCCGCGCTGCTCCAGCTGGCCCAGGAGGTCGGGAGTGAAGTGCAATCCCGCGGTCGGTGCGGCCACGCTTGCCTCGTGCTCGGCATAGACCGTCTGGTAGCGTTCCTCGTCGACTCCCGTGGGAGCCCGGTCGATGTAGGGTGGTAACGGCAGGCGACCCCAGCTGGCGATCGCGGTCTCCGCCGCGACACCCACGAAACGGACCTCCCGGAGGCCCTCCTCCAGAACTGCGACGGTCTCGATCTCCGCGCCGGGTCCGATCCGGATCCGCTTGCCGGGTCGGAGTGCCGCGCCGGGCTTGCCGAGCGCGATCCAGCGGTCCCCCAGGGCGGGGTGGATCAGCAGCACTTCGGCGGGCGCGCCGCTGGGTCGAACACCGAGGAACCGGGCATGGCGGACCCGGGTGGTGTTGAGCAGCAGCAGATCTCCCGGAGGGATCAGCGAGACGATGTCGGGGAATCCACGATCCTCGAACGGTCCCGCCCGTGGAACCAGCAGCAGCCGGCTCTGGCCCCTGATGGCCACCGGGTGCTGGGCGATCAGCGCGGGTGGGAGCGGATACTCGAAGTCGCTGGTGGAGAGGGGCACGGGACCGGGCGCGGCGGAAGCCGGCCGAGGCATCATTCGAAGATCGACGCCTGGGAGGGCGGCGGCTGGACGCCGAACCGCTTGAAGGCCTGCGGAGTCGCGACCCGGCCCCGGGCGGTGCGCTCCAGGTATCCCTGCTGGATCAGGTAGGGCTCGTACACTTCCTCCAGGGTGCCGCTGTCCTCGCCGACCGCCGCCGCCACGGTATTGAGCCCGACCGGGCCGCCGCCATACTTCTCGATGATGGTGGTGAGGATGCGGGCGTCCATGTCGTCCAGTCCGAACTCATCGACCTGGAGCCGAGCCAGGGCCTCCCGTGCCACCGGGCCGGTGATCACGCCGTCGGCCTTGACCTCGGCGTAGTCCCGCACCCGCCGCAGCAGCCGGTTGGCGATGCGAGGCGTACCCCGGCTGCGCCGGGCGATCTCCAGGGTTCCCTCCTCGTCGGTCCGGAGGTTGAGGATCCGGGCCGAACGGGCCACGATGATCCGGAGATCCTCGGGTGGATAGAAATGCAGCCGTTCCACCATGCCGAATCGGGCCCGCATGGGCGGAGTGAGCAGTCCGAAGCGGGTGGTCGCCCCGATCAGGGTGAACCGCTCCACCGCCATCGGAATGGTCTGGGCCTGGGAGCCATCGCCGATCCGCACGTCGACCCGGAAGTCTTCCATGGCCGGGTAGAGAAATTCCTCGAGCACCGGCCGCAGCCGGTGAATCTCATCGATGAACAGGATGTCGCCTGCCTGGAGCGAGGTGAGCAGGCTGACCAGGTCCCCGGGCTTCTCCAGGACCGGTCCCGAGCTGGTCCGGAGCTGGCCCCCCATCTCCCGCGCCAGCAGCATGGCCAGGGTGGTCTTGCCGAGCCCGGGCGGGCCGAACAGTAGCAGATGGTCGAGGCATTCGCCCCGGGCGCGGGCCGCGTCGATGGCGATCTGGAGCGAGGCCTTGACCTGGCTCTGTCCCACGAACTCCTCCAGGCGCCCGGGCCGGAGGGCCGCTTCGGCGCCGGACTCCTCGGGGAGCGAGTCGGGGGTGGTGATCTGCAGTCGGGTCATGCTCGGACGCCGGCTAATCCCGCAACCGGGCGTCCCAGCGGACCGGCCGGGCCGCTGGGGTCAGCTGGTGGCGGGCGGCGCAGTGCAGGCAGCGATCGCGGGCGGTGGCGGTTCCGGTCGCGACCAGCAGGCGATTGGTGCTGCCGCAGCGGGTGCAGGTCCATTCAGCGGTGGTGGCGGGAACCGTCATCGGGTCCATCCTGGGGATGCGCGTCGGGTGTCACTTAGCCTTTTCGGGCGGCCAGGCGCTGCAGCGCCTGGCGAATCAGCAGGGGGGTGTCGGTCGGGCCCGCGGCGTGCACGGCGCGAACCGCCTCTTCGGCCTGGGCTGGTGCGTAACCCAGCCGGACCAGGGCCTGGACCGCTTCCTCCCCGGGCCCGGTGCCCCCCGTCGGCAGCTGCTGCGGTAGTTCCTTGAAGCGGTCCGCCAGCTCCACGGCCAGCTTCTCGGCCTTCTTGCGTCCGATGCCGCTGACACTCGCCAGAGCGGCCAGGTCGCGGGTCACGATACTCCGGACGGTGCGTTCGGGGCCGAGGGTGGACAGCAGGGCCAGGGCGAGCTTGGGACCGAATCCGGTGGCTCCCAGCAGTCGCTGGAAGATGGTCCGTTCCGCGGCCCGGTCGAACCCGTACAGCGACCAGCCGTCCTCCCGCACCACCAGCTCGGTGTACAGGGCCACGGTCGACCCGGGTGCTGGCAGCCGCTGCTGCACGCCGAGGGGCACGGTGACGAGATACCCGACCCCGCCGGGCGTCTCGACCAGCACCGCTTCGCCTTCCCGCTCCCGGAGGATCCCGCTCACCAGAGCGATCACCGGGACCGACTGGCGGCGCCCAGCGGGCGCGCGGGATGGATGCGGAGCAGATGAGTGAGGGCCACGGCGACCCCATCGGCGGCATCGGCCGGCGCGGGGGCCTGCCGGAGGCGCAGCAGTTGCGCCACCATGAAACCCACCTGCGGCTTCTGCGCTGCGCCCCGCCCGGTGACGGCCTTCTTGACCACGGCCGGCGGGTACTCGGCAATCACCACGCCGGCTTCCGCCCCGGCCAGGAGAATGACGCCGCGGGCGTGGCCCAGAACCAGGGTGGTTCGCGCGTTGCGGGCGTGGAAGGCGTCCTCCACCGCGAGCACCTCGGGTCGATGGCGTGCCAGCAGGTCCCCAATCGCTTCGTGCACCTGTCGGAGCCGCGTCGGCAGGTCACTCTCGGCCGTGGTACGGATCACTCCGCACTCCACCAGCCGGAACTGACCCCGCTCGGCGGTCTCGACCACGCCGTAGCCGGTCACCGCGGTCCCCGGATCCACACCGAGCACCTTCACCGGCCCGGACGCCTCAGTTCGAGGCCTCCGCCAGCTGGCTTGCATCGATGTCGAAATTGGAGAAGACCTTGGAGACGTCGTCCAGCTCCTCCAGGGCCTCGACCAGCCTGAGCATCTGCTCCGCCTGCTTGCCCTCCAGCCGCACCGTGGTCTTGGGCACCAGGGCAAGCTCGGCCGACTCGGCCTCGATCCCGCGCTGGCGCAGGGCATCCTGCACCGAATGGAAGGTGGGGACCGCGGTCGAGATCAGGTACTGGTCTCCGTCGCGGATGAAGTCCTCGGCCCCGGCCTCGAGGGCGGCTTCCAGGGTGGAATCCTCGGGGTAGCGGCCGGCGTCGACCAGGATCTGGCCCTTGCGGTCGAACATCCAGGCGACCGAGTTGGCGGATCCCAGGTTGCCGCCGTTGCGGCTGAAGGCGTGCCGGATCCCGGCGACGGTGCGGGTCGAGTTGTCGGTGGTGGCCTCGAGGATGATCGCGGCTCCACCGGGTCCGTAGCCCTCATAGGTGATCTCTTCGTAGGTCGCGCCCTCGAGCTCTCCGGTGCCCTTCTTGATGGCCCGGTCGATGTTGTCGCCGGGCATGTTGACCGCCTTGGCGGCGTCGATCGCGGTGCGCAGCCGGGGATTGGCCCCGGGGTCGCCGCCGCCGGCCCGGGCCGCGACGGTGATTTCCCGGATCACCTTGGTCCAGGAGGCTCCCCGACGGGCATCGGTGACGGCCTTCTTCCGCTTGATCTGCTTCCACTTGCTGTGACCGGCCATGATTCGCTCCCGCGACGTCGACCGAGAAGATAAGCCTGCCGCCAGCCCCCGTCAGCCGGGCTGGCCTCTGCGGGATGCACTTGACCCGATCCCGACGGGCCCGCTAGTCTCCCCCGCCTATGCGCCCTCTGCTCCTTGCCCTCGTTGTGCTCGTGGCCTGCTCCGAAGCGCCCCGCAAACAGGCCACCGTCTCGGAGACCATTCCCGACATCCTGGTGCCTCCCCGGGCGACCGTGCTGGGGCGGGAGGGAGGGGAGGATGCTCTGAAGCTCCGGTTCCGGAGCGAGGTCGCGCCGGCCGAAGTGGCGGAGTTCTATCGGGTGGCGCTGGCGAAGCCGCCGTGGCGCATCGTGGGCAACTCCCGGATGGCGGATGGATCGATCGCGCTCTACGCCGAGCATGCCGGGGGGAAACCGCTGTGGGTCAACATCCAGCCGATTCCCGGCGAGCCGGGTTCCTTTGTCGACCTGCTGGGAGCCAGGACCACCCCGTAGGGACTCAGCGGTCCGGATCGAGCATGTCCTCGAACCGGAGCCAGTGGCTGTAGAAGTACAGGTCGAGGTACCCGGTCGGGCCGTTGCGGTTCTTGCTCACGATCAGTTCGACTGCCCCCTCCATGCCCGCGGCCGGCCGGTACATCTCCTCGCGGTAGATCGACAGCACCACATCCGCCACCTGCTTGACCACGCCGTGGGCCCCGAAGTCGTCGAGGGTGGGTCGGGGATCGCGCCGGCCGGCCCGGAACCGGGGCAGCTGGGCCAGCGCGAGCAGGGCGACGTTGGCGCTCAGCGCCAGGCCCTTCAGCGCCCGCACAGTGGCGGCGGCGCGATCCTCGCCCGACGCCGCCTCGGCCGGACTCCCGGCGAGCTGCAGGTCGTCCACCACCACCAGTCCCTGGGGCGGTGAGGCCTCCAGCGCGGCAGCGACCTCGGCGAACCGATGGCCGGCCAGGGGACGGATCCGGAGCGGCAGGTCCCGCAGCCGCAGCGCCGCGGCGCCTACGGCGGCTCGGCTCACCTCGTCGAGGTCGCCGCCGCGGAGCGCATCGACCCTGACCCGGCCTTCCAGCGCCAGGGCCCGCTCCATCAGCCGGCTCTCCGACATCTCTCCCGACAGGTAGGTGACTGGCATGCCGGCCTCGGCACTGCGCAGCGCCATCGCCAGGGCGAACGATGACTTGCCGCTCCCCACATCCCCGCCCAGCATCACCAGGTCCTGACGCCGGAATCCTCCGCCGAGCAGCCGGTCGAGCGAGGGGAAGCCGGTGGTGATGGCTTCGATCGAGGTGCCGGGCGGCGCGGCATCGATACGCGCCACCACCGCCTCGGCGGCGGAGCCGGAACGGGGGCGCGGGGGACGGCGGCGGGGAGGCACCGAGGAAAGATAGAAGCGGGCCGCAGTCAGCGGGACGGCACCCGGGACCTGAGCCGCGCCTGCCGGGTCAGTTGCAGCACCAGGTCGGCTGCCTCGGGGCCGGTCGCTTCGCGAACCGGTGCCACCAGATTGGCGAGCACGATGGGAAGGCCGGAGGCGCCTTCCTCGCGGATCTGCTGCAGCGCCGCGGTCAGGGCGCGGCGCAGGGGTGGTGGCAGGGTGAGGCTGGAGAGACGCCGTTCGAGGGCGGTCTGCCGGCGCCGGGCCGCGCGCTCCGCCAACGGTGGATCCAGGGTGAGGTCGAGGGCGACCCGCAGCGTGAGCCACAGCGCGAACAGCCCTTCCCGCCGCGGGCCTCGACCTACCCGCGGCCACAGCCGCACCAGGTCGCCGTCGACCGGATCGGGGTCGCTCATGTTGCGAACTCCAGGATGCGGGGGAGGACTTCCTCCGGCAGGATTTCCTCCAGGCAGCGGTGGTGGTCCAGGGGGCAACGGCCGCCGCCCTTGCCGCTGCAGGGCCGGCACGCCAACTCCCGCTCCAGGACGACCGCTGGGGCGCGGTAGGGAAAGAAGCCGAATTGTTGCACCGTCGGGCCGAACAGGGCCACCACCGGGGTGCCGACGGCGGTGGCCAGGTGCATCGGCCCGGTATCGCCGCTGACACAGACCCGGGCCCGGCTCACCAGGGCCCCGCCAGCCTGGAGATCCAGGTCGCCCGCCGCACTGGCAGCCCGCCGGCCGGCAGCCGTCGCGATCTCGGCGGCCAGCACCCGGTCGGCGGGGCCCCCGATGAGCACCACGGCGTAGCCCTGGCGCACCAGGTCGGACGCCAGCCGGCGCCAGTGCCGCACCGGCCAGCGCTTGGTGGCATGAGCCGACCCGGGGGCCAGGACTACCAGCGCGGCGGCATCATCCAGCCCGACCCGTGACAGCCACGTCTCGGCCCGGGCCTCCGCCGCCGGACTGAGAAACAGCTCCGCGGCGCCTTGATCGGGCTCGACGGCGAGGCTGCGGGCCGCCTCGAAATACCGCTCGGGCACCGGCACCGTCGCGCCGTAAGTGTCCTGATGACTGCGGATCAGAATCCGCCGGGCGCGCCGCCGGGCGTTGAACCCGCTCCAGGTGCCGGGCACCAGCAGCCGGAGCACCCGGGTGCGGACGCTGCCGTGCAGGTCCAGCAGGTGGGTGAAGCGGGCGGCCCGGAGAGC
>CALMOP010000130.1 GCA_937871775.1 uncultured Gemmatimonadota bacterium
TTGCCACCAGATCGAAGGCGCGCCGCTCCCCGGTGATCCGGCGCAACATGGTCATTACCATCGCGGGAACGAAGCCCCGATGCACCTCGGGGTACCCGAACTGGGCGCTTTCGGCGGCGAGGACCAGATCACAGGCGGTGGCAAGGCCGGCCCCGCCGGCGAGGGCCCTGCCCTGCACCAGGGCGACCACCGGCTTGGGGATCCGACGCATGGAGGTGAAGACCGCCCCCAACCGGGACGCGGCGGCCTGATTCCCTTCAGGCGGCTGGTCGGCGGACTGCAGCAGCTCCCGAAGATCGGCGCCGGCGCAAAAGTCCTTTCCGGCACCTCGGACCGCGACCACCCGGACCGCGGCGTCGAGATCGGCCTGATCGAGGGCGGCGATCAGGGCCTCGATGGTCGCCTGGTCAAGGGCATTCCGCACCTCCGGACGGTTGAGCGTCAAGGTGCGGACCGCGCCAGTCGTCATGACCGCGAGCGTCATGGGCCGGACTCCGCCCCGCGCACTCGGCGCGCCAACGCCAACGGCACCGGGATCTCCATCCGAAGCAGCGCCGTGGAGTAGACCTTTCCCTGGGCGTCCGTCTTGAGGGAGATGGTCCCGCCGCCGTCGAGCGCGCCGTGCAGCAGGAAGTTCAGCGCATTGAGATTGGGAAGCTCGAACCGCTCCACCCCCCGGACCTGGCTCCGGAAATGACGCCGCACCCGGGCCACCGTCACCTGCCGTACCAGCAGCGGATACCATTCGGGCTGCAGCGCGATCAGACCCACATTGGCCGTGTCTCCCTTGTCTCCGGACCGGGCATGGGCCAGCCAGCGGAGCTGGACCAGGCGGACGCGCGGGCGGGCGGACGGGCGAACAGCCCCCTTCCCGCCGCGGCGGCCCGCGGCAGTCGGCCCGGCGGCCCGCCCGGCCGTCCGCCCTTTCCTAGGCATCGAGCAGCTCCACCCGTACGTGGGGTTCGATTTCGGTGCGGTCAATCAAGGCGGGCCAGTAAGCGACGACCTCCTGGACCGGCGGCCGGCCACCGGCGAACCCGGTGACGCTGGGCGGACCGGTCAGGACCAGGGGCGCAATCTCCCGGGTGAAGCGGTCGACCGGGGCCCGGTCACGAGCCCGGACCCCGATCCGGAGCTGCACTTCGGGGATCTCGGGATCGGGCGGTCCGGCCAGGGTACCGTGAGTGGCATCGACTCCGACGTATTCGGTGAGAATCTGCTCGAACTCAAGCCCCAGTTCCCGGAGCCGTTCCCGCAGCACCCGATCGGCGGCTCGCGCCTTGTCATAGGCCTCGGGCCAGGAGTACACCAGAGTACCGACCGCCTTGTAGCCGTAGAAGTAGGCGATCGAGACCTTGAGTTTGTCAGTCCGTGGCCGGCCCCGGACACCGTGGACCCGGACCCGATCCCGGCCGGCGGGCTCGAGCCGGATGGTGGTGAAGTCGGCGATGCCGTCGGGCGTGATGAACGTGTGTGGGTCGCCCATCTCGTACACCAGCTGTTCGGTGACGCTGGCCAGATTGACCACGCCACCGGTGCCGGGATGCTTGGTCACCACGAAGCTGCCGTCTTCGCTGACCTCCACGATGGGGAAGCCCGGGTTGGCCAGCCCCGTCACCTGGCGCCAGCCCCGGAGCAGGTTACCGCCTGACGACTGGGCCCCGCACTCGATGATGTGGCCGGCGACCGTTCCGGCCGCCACCTTGTCCCAGTCCTCCGGAGACCAGCGGAATTCATGGAACAGCGGCCCGAGGGTCAGACCGGTGTCGGTAACCCGGCCAGTGATGACCACCTGGGCTCCGCGGCCGAGGGCTTCCACGATCGGTCGCATGCCGAGGTAGGCGTTGGCGGACAGCACCCGGTCGCGAATCTCGCGGAGCGGCTTGCCGCTGTCGAGATCGCGGAGTTCCTGCCCGCGATCCAACAACTCATCCAGGCGAGGCAGGATATCGTCGCCGCTGACCACGGCGATGGGGACCCTGGAGGAGAGTCCCAGGCGTCGAGCCGCCTCCCGCACCGCATCGGCGCAGGCCCGCGGGTTCACCCCACCGGCGTTGCTGGTGACCCGGACCCCCTTCGCGGCCAGGTCCGGCAGCAGCCGTTTCATGAGCGGCACAAAGTCCCTGGCATACCCCAGCCGGGCGTCGCGGGACTTCTGCTTCTGCATGATGGACATCGTGACTTCGGCCAGGTAGTCCATCATCAGATAGTCGATCGGGCCACCCTGCACCTGGCGGATCGGGGCTTCGGGCCAGTCCCCCCAGAACCCCTGCCCGGCAGCCACGCGGACGGTTTTCCTGGCACTCATTGAGTGAACGCGGTAGCTGGTAACAGCAGGGGCAGCTCGTGGGTCCAGGTGTGCTCACGCTCGGTAAGGGCGACGATGGCCAGGGGTGTCTGATCCGGGTCGGTGCCGGCGAAGTCGGGCCAGGGCACCCGGGTGGTCAGACTGAGCCGTGGCCCGACCCGGATCGGCCGGGATTCGGTTGCGGTCACCCTGGCCGAATCGGTATAGGCCCGGAAGGTGAGGGCGGCTTCCCAGCCGCCGGCGTGGGCCGCCTCCGCGAACCCGGGGAACAGCACCACTTCCACCAGCGTGTCCCCCGGGGCTCTCGGACCGAGATCCAGGTGCAACCGTCCAAAGGCATAGTCGAGCGGAGACTTGCCGAGTTGCCGGCCGGCCCGATCGAAGACCGTTACCCCGAAATCGGTGACCTCGGGCCACCGCTCCGCCGGCAACTGCACATCCAGGACCGCGTGAACCGCCCAGGCCGGGAGCGCGAAGCGGGTCGCCATCCGGTCGCTCCCCGAAACCGTGACCCGGGCCCGTTGCTCGGACCCCACCCGCAGAAGCGTCACTCGACCCTCGACGGTCTGGTCGGTCAGGTTGGCGAGGCTCACCGCGACGTCTTCCTGCTCGCGCTGGGCCGTCAGCGTCACCGGACTCTGCAGCACCGCCATCGTCACCGGAGCACCCTCCACCGGCGGGGCGACCGCCACCGCCTGGTACACGCCGGGGATCAGGTCCGCCGCATCAGCCTGGACCAGGCCATCATCGGCATAGCAGCTACGGTCGTGCGGCTCGCCACGAAAATGCTGCCCGCCAGGCTCATGCAGCCAGGCCTGGACCGTTTCGCTCCCTTCGCTGCTGACCGCGCCCACCAGCAGCGGGCGGTTGGCGGAAACGCGAAAGAACACCCGGCTCTCACCCCCCGGCGGCAACCGGCCGAGGTCACGGATGATGGTGCTCCCCGTATCCAGCACGATCACGCTGCCGACCAGGCGGAATACGGGACCCAGCACCGAGTCCGAGGTCCACGCCGTCACCATGCCGGTGTAAACCCCCGGCCTCCGCAGGTCCGCGGCGGCATATGCCAGCCGGACCCGGGTCGACCCCGGTCCCAGCCGCAGGCTGGCCGGTGCGCGGATCCAGGAAACGTCGGTGCGGAGCGTGACGGCGAGTGGTGCCGCATCGGCGGGCGCGGTGATCTCGAAGTCCGCCAGAGTATCGGGGAGCGTACCCTCATCCACGGCCTGCAGTTGGGCCGTCACCCCGTGCCGCAGCGCCCGGACCCGCAGTTCCGGAAGCCGGGGGGCCACCCTGAGCCAGCGCCAGGCAGCACCGACGTCGGGCTGCCCGGTCCCGGCATCCAGATAGCTCGCGCCGGCCACGGGCCGGGCGGTCACCATGAGGGCCTGGCGGATCCGGCGGGCATTCAGAGAATCCCCGGCCTGCCTGAGCCCTGAGGCCAGCAGCGCGGTCAGCCCGGCAGCGTGGGGAGCGGCCATGCTGGTGCCGCCCTTCCATTCCGCTCCGGTGTCCCAGCGCGGCACCGTCGAATAGGCCAGCCCGGGCGCCACCACATCAGGCTTGGCGAGCTCCCCACCCCGGGAGGAGAAGCAGGCCACCGGTCCGGTCGCGGCCATCCCACCACCCAGGAACACGGCCGGGAAGGTGGCCCCGACGGTCATGACCCGATCGGCGGAGCCGGGGAACCCCATGGTCGAGAGTCCGGGGCCGTCATTCCCGGCGCTGACCACGAACACCACGTCAGGGTTGAGCTGCAGCACCGAGTCGATCGCCGCATCGATGCGGGCCTTCCCCTCGGCCTCGTTGCCAACTCCGAAACTCAGGTTGAGGACCAGCGGCAGGGCACGGTCCCGCGCGAAGCGGACGGCATAGCCGATCGCGGCCAGCATGCTCCCGGTGGTGGAAATACCGCCATGGGCGTTGTTGGCAATCTTGAGTCCAAGGAGATAGGCCCCTGGGGCCACACCGTTGAATCCCCTGACCCCGTACAGATCGTGACCGGCGGCGATGCCCGCCACGTGGGAGCCATGGGCGCTGGTGTCGAAAAAGAGGTCCAGCTCGGGACGCCCGTCGCGTTCCTGAAAGTTGGCGGCCAGATTGAGCGGTGCCGGCCGACCCCGGGTCCTCCAGCCGAAACTCTCCCGGGCCACCAGGAAATCGTGAACCGGCTTCTCATTGGCGAGCGACCGGTCGCCGTCGGTGTCCGCGAACAGGACCCAGCCATCGCTGGCCCGGGCCACGACAACCGGCAGGGTATCCAGCTCATTCCCGTTGCCGTTCAGGTCGGAGGCGGGCAAGACCCCGAGCTCGCGCTCGATCAGCGCGCCGCCGTACAGGTTCCGGCCTGACGCGAGCGCCCGCACCCGGGAGAGCCCCCGGAGCGGGTGGCCGGCGACCCGGGCCTGGTCTCCCGCGGTCTCGAGCGGAGTCAGCCGGATCCGGCCCTCGCCGGAAAAATCCCGGAGATCGAGGAGCTTCCGTGCGCCACGGGTAGTGGTTTCCAAACCCGGGATGCCAGGATCGAGTCCGGAGTCCAGGATGGCGATCAGGACACCCTGTCCGTCGTAGGTCGGATGCAGCGCCAGGAATTCGGGCACTCCCGTCGTCTGGATCGGCATCCAGCCCCGCCGAAACGCATCCTGTGGCGGCAGCAGTGGCCGCGGCACCGGACCCGCTTCCACCGGGGCGGTCGGAGGAGGACCGTCGCGCGGCTCCGGGGCTGGTGGCGCGGCGGACGGATGACACGCGGTCAGAAGCGTTCCCAGGGCCAGCGCCCCCCGGCGGTTCATGCGAGCGGGGGCAGCACGAAGGGTCCCAGGTGAGGCACCCCGGTGCCGCTGGTGGCCCGAAGCAGAAAAGCGATCGTGTCCCGGGTTTCCTCAGGGGTAAGAATCGCATCCACGAACCCGCGAGCCGCGGCGTACCGCGCATCCAGCTGGTGCTCGTAGTCTGCGCGCATCTGGTCCGCGGCTGCCCGCACTTCCGCGGACGGCTCGCGGCCTTGGGCCCGGGCCCGGGCCAATTCAGCACCATGGACCGCCTCCACGGCGGCTTCACCCTCCATCACCGCCATTCGCCCGGTGGGCCAACTCAGAATGAAATCCGGATCGAATCCCTGCCCGGCCATGGCGTAGTAGCCGGCCCCCGAAGCGTGGTTGACGGTCAGCACCAGCTTGGGCACCACCGCCGTAGCCATCGCCTCGACGAAGCGGGCCCCGGCCCGGATGATCCCGGATTGCTCGGCTTCCGGCCCGACCATGAAGCCGCTCACATCCTGGATGAACAGCAGCGGGATCCGTTCGCGGCTGGCGGTATCGATGAAGAACGCCGCCTTTTCGGCGCTCTCGGTGTAGATGATCCCCCCGATCCGGGGGATCTGGCCACTGGGCCCCTTGATGACGGCGCGGGCGTTAGCCAGCACCGCCACCGGCTGACCCTCGATCCGGGCGTGCCCGCACAGCAGTTCCCGGGCGAGGTCGGGCTGGAATTCGTCGAGGCGTCCGCCGTCGAGAAGGCAGGCGAGCAGGGCGTGGACGTCATAGGACATCCGGTGGTCCGCGGGGAGAATGTCGTAGAGATCGGCGACCGGGCGCGCGGCCGGCTCCGCCGCGGGCGCCGCGGCAGCGGGACGGCGAGGCAAGCGGGCCAGATAACCGCGGATCATGGTCAGGCATTCGGCATCGCTGGCAGCGCGGTAGTGGGCGACCCCCGAGCGGGCGGTGTGCATGCTGGCGCCACCGAGGGTCTCGGCATCAACGACCTGCCCGGTGGCCCCCTTTACCAGGTTTGGGCCGCCCAGACCCATGAAGCTGGTCCCCTCGACCATGAAAATGACATCCGACAGCGCCGGGAGGTACGCCCCACCGGCAACACAGCTGCCCATGACGGCGCTGATCTGCGGCACGTTCAGATAGCGCCGCATCAGGGAGTTGTAGTAGAAGATGCGGGCCGCTCCATACTGCCCCGGAAAGACACCCTCCTGATAGGGCAGGTTCACCCCGGCCGAGTCGACCAGGTAGACGATGGGGATCCGCTGCCGCATCGCGATCTCCTGGGCCCGCAGGATCTTGCGGATCGTCTCCGGCCACCAGGAGCCCGCCTTGACCGTGGCGTCATTGGCTACCACCACCACCTCGTGCCCTGCGACCACACCGAGCCCGGTGATGACCCCGGCACCGGGGGCCTGGCCGTCGTACTGGTCGTGGGCCACCAGCAGGCCGATCTCGACCCAGGGCGTGCCGGGATCCAGCAGCGATTGCACCCGTTCGCGCGGGGCCAGCTGCCCCTTGGCATGCATCCGTGCCACCCGGCTGGCGCCGCCACCTTCCCGGAGCCTGGCGGCGAGTGTCCGGTACTCGTCCGTCAGGGCCCGGAGGCGCGGCGGGCGCGCCGGAGGGGAGCCGGGAGCCGCCGGGGTCGTTCCGGGAGAAGGTCGGCGGGAGGCAGGGCGGTCGGCGGGAGCCAGGGGATGCCTCAGTCCTGAAGGTGCGCGGTAGCCCAGCTCTGGATGTAGCTGATCAGGTCACCGGTCGGCGTGCCAGGTCCGAACAGCTGCCCGACGCCCTGTTGCTCCAGGGCCTCGACGTCTTCGCGCGGAATGATGCCGCCGCCGGTCAGCAGAATGTCCGGGCGACCCGCCTGGTCCAGCAGGGCCCGGACCCGCGGGAAGAGCGTCATATGGGCGCCGGAGAGAATCGACAGCCCGACCACATCGACGTCTTCCTGCACCGCCGCCGTCGCGATCATCTCCGGAGTCTGGTGCAGCCCGGTGTAGATGACCTCCATCCCGGCATCGCGGAGCGCGGCCGCCACCACCTTGGCCCCGCGGTCATGGCCGTCCAGGCCTGGCTTGGCTACCAGCACCCGAATGGGGCGGGCTCGAGGCTGCTGCGGCGCTCGGACCATCGGCATACCTCCCTGAGAAACGGGCACCAGATTACCACGCCAGGACCCGGGAGACGACCTCCGCGAGGGTGGCACAGGTCGTCACGTCCCGGGCCCGGTGCTGCCCGGAGGGGTCGAGCAGGATCACGTCCAGCCCCGCCGCCCGGGCGCCGATGACGTCGATCTCATACAGATCCCCGACGTACAGGGCCTGATCCGGCTGCAAGCCCAACTGCGACAGGGCCGCCTGGAAGATCCGCGGGTCGGGCTTTTCGAAGCCGACCAGCTCCGAATCGATCACCAGCGCGAAGTATCCCAGCAGGCCGGCGGCAGCGAGTCCTTCGGCGGCCCGCCCATCGCTGTTCGAGACAACCCCGAGCACCAGCCCGGCCTGCTGCAGCCGCTCCAGCGCTTCCAGGGTCCCCGGCCGCCGGGTAGCCCAGAGGTGCCGCTCCTGATGCAGCCGGAACAGGGTCTCCCGTACCAGTGGCATCCCCGACTCGGGGACGCCGGCGAGTCGGAACAGGGATTCCAGGTATCGACCGGCCCGGTCCCGGTCAGTTCCCTCGCGGCGCTCCATGGACCGGGCCGCCTCGACAGCCACCGTCTCCAGGCCCGCCGCGGTGAGCGGATGACCCACGGCGTCGGCCACGGCGGGAGCCATCCTGGCATAATCAAGGAACAATAGCGTGTTGCCCGCGTCGAACAGGACGGCGCGCAGACTCACCGGAAGCGCAGCAGTCCGGCCAGGCCCTGCACGGTTGCCCGGGCCTCCGGGTCGTGCAGGACTTCCACCTCGACCCGCTGGCGGAGCGCCTCCTCGATCGCGTCATCGGCCAGGTCGAGCACCGGGTGCACGTCGCCGTCGCCGCGGAGCTCGGACTCGTGCAGAGCCAGCCGGCCAGTGCGGCCGGAGCGGAAGCCCGAGCCCTCAGTGTCGCCATCCACCAGCAGGGTACGCACCTGACCGCGGCCGAGGGCGCGCAGGGTCTGGTCCGGTCCGAGGACCGCCCAGCCCTCGCCTACGGCGTCCTCCAGGCCGTGCGCGATGGTCCGCTCGGCCTCACGCTCGTATTCGGCCCGGGCCGCCAGGGTCGCTTCATACACCAGGGCTGGGCGGACCGCCTTGGGATTCAGGCTGACGACCCCCATCAGCCGCTTGGCCAGGTAGGGGTGCAGGAAGGCCGCCACCGCCGCCGCCTCCTGCCCCACTCCCGCGAGCACCACACCGTGCACCGGGCGACGGCGATGCAGGGCGAACAGCCGCTCCGCGATCGCGGAGAAATGGCGGTGCTTCTCCTGGCGGATGCGGTTGTGATAGGTATGCTCTCCCTGCCCCGGGGCGTCCCCGCGATCCGAGTGAAAGCGCCCACCGCGAGTGCTGTCGGCCCGCAGATCCTCGAGCTCCACCGCCCCGAACGCGGTCACCTCGAAGATCCGCGCTGCGGTCCGGTCGAGCACCACCGTCAGCAGGGTGCCGATCTCGTCCTCGAGGGCCGCCAGTTCCCGGACCAGCGGGGTCCGCTCCACCGCCAGCCGCGACCGATGCACGCTGGGCAGACCGACCATTTCGAGCAGCTTGAGCGGGCCGCACGCGAACACCACCAGGCCCTGGGTGGCGGGAAGTCGCCCCGGCTCCAGCTGCCGGCGAATCCGCTCCAGATCCGCCCCGACTTCCTCCCGGACCCCCCGGGGCAACGCCATCGCGTCCAGCACCCGCTCCACCGCCCGAATCCGGTTCTTCAGCTTGATCAGATACTTGCCCCGGGCCCGATCGCGGGGCTCGACCTTCAGATAACAGGTGACGATCCGGTGATCATCGGTCCGCAGCCGGGTCAGCCTCCCCAGCAGTTTCTGAATCTCGTTCGCCATGATCGATGCCGGCGGGCCGGCGGCCTCCCGCTCGAGCGGGCTGCCCCCCGGTCCCCGGCTCTCCGTTAGAAGAACACCGGTTCGCGGTAGGTCCCGAAGACCTGCTCGAGCACGTGCCGGATCTCGAACAGGGTGGCCTGAGCCCGGGCGCATTCGAGCATTGGCGGGATCACGTTGCGGTCCTCGGCCGCGGCCCGGCGCAGGGCCTCCAGCCGGTTCTGGACCTCGCCCTGGTCCCGGGCCTGGCGCAGCCGCCCCATCCGCTCCCGCTGGGTCTGCTCCGCCTCGGTCCCGATCCGGAGCGTGTCAACCGGCGGCTCGGCCTCCTCGACGAATTCGTTCAGGCCGACCACCAGCCGGCGGCGCTGCTCCACCTCCCGCTGGAACCGGGCCGCTGACTGCGCGATCTGCCGCTGGAACCAGCCGGACTCGATGGCGCTCACCACGCCGCCCTGGGCTTCGATTTCGGCGAACAGTCCCGCGGCCTCCCGCTCCATGCCGTCGGTGAGCGCCTCGAGGTAGTAGGATCCGCCCAGCGGGTCCGCCACGTTGGGTACCCCGGTCTCGTACGCCAGGATCTGCTGGGTCCGGAGCGCAATCCGCACCGATTCCTCGGTGGGTAGCGCGAGGGTTTCGTCGAGGGCGTTGGTGTGCAGCGACTGGGTGCCGCCGAGGACCGCGGCCAGTGCCTGGTAGGCGACCCGGACGATGTTATTGTGGGGCTGCTGCGCGGTCAGGGAGACGCCGGCAGTCTGGCAGTGGAATCGCATCTGCCAGCTGCGCGGATCGCGGGCTCCGTACTTCTGGCGCATGGTCCTGGCCCAGATCCGCCGGGCCGCCCGCAGCTTGGCGACTTCCTCGAAGAAATCGTTGTGCACATCCCAGAAGAAGGACAGCCGGGGGGCGAAGCTGTCCACCGTCAGGCCGCGCGCCAGGCCATGCTCCACGTAGCAGAACCCGTTGGCCAGTGTGAAGGCCAGCTCCTGTGCCGCGGTGGCTCCCGCCTCGCGGATGTGGTAGCCGGAGATCGAAATGGTGTTCCACCGGGGGGTGTGCACCGAGGCCCATTCGAACATGTCGACGATGACCTTCAGGGCCGGTTCCACCGGGAAGATCCAGGCATGCTGGGCCATGTACTCCTTCAGCATGTCGTTCTGGATGGTCCCCTGCAGCTTGCCGATGTCCACGCCCTGCCGCTCGGCGGCGGCGACGTAGAAGCAGAACAGCATCGCCGCCGGTCCGTTAATCGTCATCGAGGTGGAGACCCGGTCGAGCGGGATCCCCTCGAAGAGCTCCTCCATGTCCAAGAGACTCGAGATGGCGACGCCGCATTTCCCGACCTCCCCTTCGGAGCGGGGGTGGTCCGAGTCGTAGCCCATCAGGGTCGGAAAATCGAACGCGACCGAGAGGCCCGTCTGGCCGCGCGCCAGCAGGAACTTATAGCGTTCGTTAGTGTCCCTCGCAGTGCCGAACCCCGAGAACTGGCGCATGGTCCAGAGCTTCCCGCGGTACATCGTCGGATGGATGCCGCGCAGGAAGGGGAACACGCCCGGCAGACCCTGGCCGGCCAGGTAGTGCTCCGGCAGATCCAGCGCAGTGTAAACCGGCTGCACCGCGCACCCGGAGATGCTGGTGAAGTCCACCTCGGTTCGGACCGGCAGCCCATCCACCTGTGCCCGCCAGTGGGCGACCTCGGCACGGAGCTGCTCGAGTTCCCGCTCCTGCGCTTCGATCCGCTCGGCGAGTTCCCTGGCCGCATCCGGCTTGTACATCGTCATAGGCGCGACCCCTGCTTGAGACCGTCGAGGACTTCGGCGGCGACCTCGTAGGGACTCAACCGCCCCGCGGCGACGTCGTCCAGCCGCTCACGAATCACCTGTTCCGCGCCGGTCTCCTGCCAGACCCACTGCCGAGTTGCCCGTTCTGCCACCGCACGGGTGCGCTGGTACAAGCGGCGCCGGCGTCGGTCTCCGAGTTCCCCGGTGGCAGTGAGCGACTCGTGGTGCCGCTCCAGAGCGGTGACGAGCTCGATGACCCCTTCGCCCTTGGGGGCGATAGTGGCGAGGACGGGGTGTTTCCATGCCGCCGGCTCGGCGGCTCGGCGGCTCGGCGGCTCGATCGTCATACCACCATGGTGAGCCTTCATATGACGCAGCGCCTGCCCGCTGCGGATGCCCAGGGTGATCTCGATCTCCTGCCGCAGACGATCGGCCCCCGGACGATCGGCCTTGTTCACCACGAAGATGTCGCCGATTTCCATGATGCCCGATTTCAGAGTCTGGATGCCGTCCCCCGACTCTGGGACGAGCACCAGCACCGTTGAGTCGGTGGTACGCGCCACGTCGAGTTCCGACTGCCCGACGCCCACGGTTTCCACGATGATGCGGTCGAAACCACCCGCGTCGAGGACGTCGCACACCTCTCCGGTGGTGGTCGCCAGGCCGCCGAGCGAACCCCTTGTCGCCATGGACCGGATGAAGACGCCCGGGTCGAGGGCGACCGATTCCATGCGGATCCGGTCGCCCAGCAGCGCCCCACCGGTGAACGGACTGGTGGGATCGACCGCCACAACGGC
>CALMOP010000131.1 GCA_937871775.1 uncultured Gemmatimonadota bacterium
ATGCGCGACATAGCGACAACCGATGCGGATCGTTTCCTGGCCGACGTGAAGCAGATGTTGCAGCAGTTCCCCGAGGACCTGGCCTGAGATGGGCCGGGTCCTGACCGTCGCCCGGGTGACGGTTACCCCCGAGCACGAGAAGGAGTATATCCGCACCGTCCATGCTCTGGCCGAAGTGGGGCTGACCCGAGGGCAGCGGCTGTGGCTGTTCCGGAGCACGGTCCGGCCGCTCACCTATATCGAGTTCTGCGAGAGCCGGACTGAACTCACCCACCGCACCCGGGCCTCACGGACCGAGCCGGAGGCGAAGCTCGAGGAACGGCTCCAGGCCATCACCAGTTACGCCCCTGATGCCTGGGATCTGTGGGATGAAGTGCCGGCACCGACTCTGACCGACTCTCCGGATCAATAGGTTTCGATCGAGGAACCCATGGCGCGTCGCACATTCACCATCGCTGGCCAGACCTGGGAAGTGGCCCCCTCCGGGCGGGTCACTCAGTACCTGCGGGATGAATTCAGCCTCAGTTTCCGGTCCCGCCATGGCGGGTCGGATCAGGTCCGGGTGGTGCGGTACGCGCCCCTGGGATCCCGCCAGAGCGAGGAGTCGCTGGCCGAACTCACGGACGCCGAGCTGCGGCAGTTGTTCGGGTACTCCCAGCCGGCGTGGACCGCGCCGGAGACGGGGTACCTCCGCTGAACCACAGCGCAGCGACGGGCGAGGTCGATCTCCACATGCACTCGACCGCCTCGGACGGAGCCTGGGCTCCGGCGGCCGTGGTCCGGGCCGCGGCCGAGCGCGGCTTGGCCGCGATTGCCCTGACCGATCACGATACCCTGGCGGGACTGCCCGAAGCCCTCGCGACCGGTGCCGAATGCGGTCTCCGAATCGTGACCGGGTGTGAATTCTCGGTGCAGGTATCCTGGGGGGAAATGCACCTGTTGGGATACTTCCTCCCGCTGGGCTGGCCGCCCCTGGAGCAGTTCCTGGTACGCTGCCGGACTGACCGCGAGCGCCGCGGCCGGGAAATGGTGCAGAAGCTGCGCGGCCTGGGGGTCGAGCTGACCGAGGACGATGTGCTGCGGGAGGCGGGCGGTGGTGCCATCGGGCGGCCCCACGTGGCCCGGGCCTTGTGGCGCGCGGGCCAGGTGCAATCGGTTCAGGACGCCTTCGATCGATACCTGGGCTCGCACCGTCCCGGGTTCGTGGAAAAACGCCTGCCGCGGTTTCGGGATGTCGCGGATCTGGTGCACGCGGGGGGGGGAGTGGTCTCGGCCGCTCACCTGCGGGACCGGGGCAATCGCGGGTTCCTGGTGTCGCTCAAGGCGGAGGGCCTCGACGCGCTCGAGACCCGGCACCCCCGCCACGATCCCGACCTGCGCTCCCGGCTGACCGATCTCGCGATCAAGCTCGACTTGTGCCGGACCGGAGGCTCGGATTGGCACGGAGACACGCCGGACCTCCTTCCCGGGTCCGAGCTGGGGGGCCAGCAGGTGCCGGCCGAGTGGCTGGCGGCGCTGGAGCGCGCCCGTCCCGTCCCGGGAGAACTCCCGATCCCCGGTCCGAACTGAAGCTGCAGCCGCGTCGGCTGATTCACTGGGGCCGCCTGGAGGCCCTCGCGCACAGACCAAGGACACGCTGATGCCTACCCGCTGGGATTTCTCGGGCAAGACCGTGCTGGTGACCGGGGTAGGGCGCGCCGGTCAGATCGGGCATGCCGTGGCCCACGCCCTGGGCCGGGCGGGGGCCCGGCTGGTCGCCGTCGACCGCAACGCCGTTGGCGTGGCGGAGCGGGTCCGCGAGTTCCTCGCCGAGGGGATTGAAGCCCGCCCGGCCGCCGGCGACCTGACCGAGTTTGACGTCGCCGCGCTGGCCGTCGAGACCGCCCTCAAGCACTTCGGCCGCCTCGATGCGGTGGTCAACGTGGCCGGTGGCCTGACCACCTACGGCCCCGTCTCGACCACCGATCCGGCAGGGTTCGACCGCGAAATCGCCATCAATCTCAAGACCGCCTTCCTGATGTCCCGGGCGGCGGTCGACGCGCTGGCCGAGACTCGCGGCGCCATCGTGAACTTCGCCTCAATCGCGTACTTCAGGCCCATGGGCCAGATGGCGGTGTATAGCGCCGCCAAGGCGGGTGTCGCGGCCCTGTCGCAGAGCCTCGCGGTGGAGTTGTGGCCCCGCAGGGTGCGAGTCAACGCCATCGCGCCCGGCATGGTCCGCACCCCGGAGAACCTGGCCTCGGCCGGCCCCGGTGCTCACTTCGTGGAGCTGGAACAGTTGTGCGACGCGGTGCTGTTTCTCGCCGGTGATGCTTCATCCGGGATCACCGGCCAGGTCATTCCGGTCACCAACGGAATCGTGTGACATGAAGCTGGACACCCGCGTCGCGCTGGTCACCGGCGCGGGACATCGGCTGGGGCGGGCCATCGCGCTCGCCCTGGCGGGCCGCGGCATGCGGGTCGCCGTGCACTGCCATCGGTCTCTCGCCCCGGCCGAAGCCACGGCGCAGGAGATCCGGGCCGGGGGCGGTGACGCCGTGGTGTTCCCGGCCGACCTCGGTGACTCGGCCGCGGCGTCCGGCTTGCCCGGAGCGGTGGCAGAACGCTTCGGCGGCCTGGATGTCCTGATCAATTCGGCCGGGGTGATGGTCCGTGCCTCGGTGGAGCAGACCTCCGCGGCGCTGTGGGACCAGATCGTCGACCTCAACCTCCGGGCCCCGTTCCTGGTGTCCCAGGCCGCCCTGCCCTGGCTGCGACCGGCCCGCGGCCGGATCGTGAACCTGGCCGACGTCGGGGGGCTGGAGCCGTGGCCGGGGTACGCCGCCCACAGCGTCAGCAAGGCCGGCATCGTCATGCTGACCAAGGTGCTGGCCCGGGCCCTGGCTCCGGAGATCACCGTCAACGCGATCGCCCCGGGGGCGGTGCTTCCGCCCGACGACTGGGACGAGTCCGCCCGGGCCCTTCTGGTCCGCACCACTCCGCTGCAGCGGCTGGGAGAGCCCGCCGACGTCACCGCGGCCCTGCTGTACCTGCTGGAGCAGGGCGACTACGTCACCGGCGAGGTGCTGGTGGTCGATGGGGGACGGCTGCTGCGCTGAGGCGATCCGGTGGGGCCGTCTATATTGCAGGGACCAGGTGCACCGGGAAACTCGAACCCTCAGCCTCATGACCGATCCTGCCAACTCCGAGTTCGATACCATCATCGTGGGCGCGGGTCCCGCCGGACTCTGCGCCGCCATGTACGCCGGGCGCGGCATGCTCCGGGCGTTGACCCTCGAGAGCAGGGTGCCCGGCGGCGAGTTGCTCAATACCGAGAAGATCGAGGACTATCCCGGTTTCGAATCGATTCTCGGACGCGAGCTGGCGGAACGCATGGCCAGTCACGCGCGGAAATTCGGGGCCGAGATCCGGCAGATGACGGTGGAAGGCATTCAGCGGCTGCCGGACGGCAGCTTCGAGGTCCGGACCGTGGAGGGGGAGCGGTTCCACGCGCCGACCGTGATCCTGACCGCCGGCGGCACCCCGACCAAGCTGGGCGTGCCCGGCGAGGTGGAATACGCCGGGTTCGGGGTGTCCTACTGCGCCGTGTGCGACGGGGCCTTCTTCCGGGGCCAGACCATCGCGGTGGTGGGTGGCGGCGATGCCGCGGTGGAGGAGGCGGACTACCTGACTCGCTACGCCGAGAAGGTGTATCTCATTCACCGCCGGAATCAGCTGCGAGCCTCCCGGCTGCTGCAGGAGCGGCTCTTCGCCAACCCGAAGATCGAGGTCCTCTGGAACAGGCAGGTGCTCAGTATCGAGGGACGGGAGCACGCGGGCCTCCGGGATGTGACCGGGCTGTCGCTCGAGGACACGGTGACCGGGCAGCGCTCCTCCCTTCCGGTCTCCGGGTGCTTCGTCTTTATCGGCTTCCGGCCCAACACCGGACTGATCCAGGAGCACTTTGCCCACGATCCGGGCGGTTACATCGTCACCGATGACCGGATGATGACCTCGATTCCGGGTTTGTTCGCCGCGGGCGACCTGCGGGCGCAACTGACTCGGCAGGTGACCACCGCGGTCGGGGACGCGACCACCGCGGCCATTGCGGTCGAAAAGTTCCTCACCGAGCGCCGGAGCAAGGTCGGTGTCTGACCTGGCCGTCGTCATGATCCCCAATGGCCAGATGGTGCAGAACTGCTACCTCCTGGCCGACCCCGCCGCGAACCAGGCAGTCATGGTGGATCCCGGCGAGGAGGCCGGCCGTATCCTCGCCGAACTCGAGGCCCGCGGCTGGGATCTCACGGCAATCTGGCTGACCCACGCACACATCGATCACATCCTCGGCGTGGGCCCGGTCAAGCGGGGCCGGGGAGTGCCAATCCTGCTGCACCCCGCGGATCGGCCGCTGTACGATGCCCTGCCGAGCCAGGGCGAGTGGTTCGGCATGTCGGTCCCCCCGGCCCCGCCTCCCGATCAGCCGCTCGAAGACGGGCAGGAACTCCGGGTCGGCACCCATCGATTCACGGTGCGTCATACTCCTGGCCACTCCCCGGGCAGCGTCAGCTTCCTCGGCCCGAACCTGGTCCTGGGCGGGGACGTGCTGTTCAACGGCTCCATCGGCCGGACCGATCTCCCCGGGGGCAGCCTCGCCACCCTGCTGCACAGCATTCAGACCGTCTTCCTGCCCCTCGCTGACAGCACCGTGATCTGGGCCGGCCACGGTTCGGAAACCACCGTCGGGGTGGAGCGGGAAACCAACCCCTTCCTGACCGGTGTCTACCCTCTCGGCTGACCTGACGGTTCCGGTCGCCACGGTCCCGGGAGGGGGCCTCGTGCCGGTCCCCACCTGCAACCGCTGCGGCTTCCCGGTGGTGTCCCGGGCCCGGGGTTGCAAGAACCCCTGCGGGAACTGCAACACGGTCTACCCGCTCGGTGACTGTTCCGACTGAGTCCGGTCCCGCCGCCGAACCTCCCTCAGCTGGCCGGCTTACACCGGATGGCTTCCCCCCGATTCGCAGGTCCCCGGGCAGCCTCGCCGTCCTGGATATCACCAAGTACTTCGGCGACTCGACCGGAGGGATCCGGACCTACCTCATCGAGAAGGGGCGCTATGTCGCCCGACGACCGGGCCTGCACCAGGTTCTGGTAGTACCTGGCCCTCGAGCTCAGGTGGTGGATGACGGCCCGGTCCGGCAATACCGGCTGCGGGGACCCCGGATCCCGTTCGACCCGACCTATCGCCTGCTGCTGGCCCCCCGGAGCATCAGGCGTATTGTCGAGCACGAGCGTCCGGATCTGATCGAGCTGGGGAGCCCCTGGTTGGTACCGTGGCTGGTACGTCACGCCAACCGGCGCCTCGGGGCCCCCCTGGTCTGGTTCTACCATACCCACTTCCCGGGGATCATTGCTCCTCCCGGGTTGGCAGCGGCGAGCTGGCGCCGCCACCTCGCCAATTCCTCATGGAGCTACGTCCGCCGAGTGGCCGGGATAGCCAGGGCAGTACTGGTCGCCAGCGACAGCCTGGCCCGGATGCTGGAGGGCCAGGGCGTGGCCAACGTCCGGCGGGTGGCACTGGGTGTTGATCTGGACCTGTTTCGGCCGGAGCGTGCCGCGGATCGGGACTCGGTGCGAGACCGCCACAGCCTGCCTCCAGCGCCGCTGGCGGTCTATCTCGGCCGCTTCACAGAGGAGAAGCAGATCGAAGTCCTGGTCGAGAGCTGGCCCGAGGTCCGGCGCCGGACCGGCGCTGCGCTGGTGCTCACCGGTGCCGGCCCGCGGGAAGCGCTGCTGCGGGCCCGGGGTCCGGGCATCCATTTCATCCCGTTTCTCCGCGACCGGAGCGCCGTGGCGGACCTGCTTGCCGCGGCGGATCTGTACCTGGCCCCGGGACCGGTCGAGACGTTCGGCCTCAGCGCCGTCGAGGCCCTCGCGTCGGGGACTCCGGTTGTCTCCGTGGACGGCGGCGGCGCCGCCGACCTGGTGCGCGCGTCGGGGGCCGGTGCCCTGTATCCCGCGGGGGACGTGGCCGGATGCGCCGAGGTAGTGGCACGGGTGCTGAGTGCGGACCGCGCACCGCTGGGCCGGAAGGCACGGGCCTTCGCCGAGCTTCACCACGCGTGGCCCCGGGTGTTCGACCACCTGTTCGACGAATACCGGGCCGTCCTCGAGGCGCGCCGGTGATGGTGCTGCGTCCAGCCGAGGCCCACCTCCTCTGCGCGGCGATCGTCATGCTGGACCTGCTGGCCAGGGCCTGCCGGATCCGGTGGTATCTGACGGGGCTGGGCCACCCCATTCCACTGTCCCGTGCCTTCCTGATCAACAGCTGGGGTGACGCCGCGGCCGGCCTCTCCCCCATGCGGTTCGGCGGCGAGGCTGCCCGGCTGGGCGGCATGCTGTACGCAGGGGTCCCGGCCACGGCCGCCTTCGTAGCCCTGGCGGTGGAGGTGCTGGTGGCCTATCCGCTGGTAATCGGGTTCGGCGGGTGGTTGATCTGGCGGTACGCCCCCGACTGGTGGGTCCAGGCCGGGCCGGACTTCGCCCGGCACCTCCGCGAGGCGTGGCCCCTGGCGGCGGTGGTACTGGCGGTAACGGTGCTGGTCGGTGCGGTCGCATGGCGCTGGAAGGCGGTGGCGGTGCGGGAGCCGGGACGCAGCCTGCACCGGCTCAAGCCGGCCTGGCGGTCCATGCCCCGGTGGCCGGTGGTCCTGGGTGTGCCGACCTCGCTGATCAATGTGGTCGGACGCACCCTGCTGCTCCCGGTCCTGGCGCTCAGCCTCGCGGAGCATCCTCCCGTGGGCGTGCTGCTGGTCGGGAGCTTCGTGCTGTTGTACAGTCAGCTGATGCTGCCGACCCCGGCCGGCGCCGGGGTTGTCGACCTCGCGCTGCTGGGCGGGGCCGCCGGCCATCTGGGCAACGGGGCGGGCCTTCTGGTGGCATGGCGCTTCTACAGCGTGGGTGCCGGCGCCCTGCTCGGGGTGGTGCTCGCGCTGCACCTGGTGGGGCTCAGGCCGCTGCTCCGGGCGGTCCGGCGGGTGGCGGGGCGATCCCCACCAGGATGATGGTGCGCTGCAACGCCTGCTCCACGCCGTGCGGTACCCCCGCCGGGGCCCACACCAGCTCGCCCGCTCCGGCCTCCGCGGTCTCGGACCCCACCGTTATCCTCGCCTTTCCCGATACCACGAAGTAGAATTTGTCGGCGCCGCTGTGGCTGTGCACCCGCTCCGACTGGCCCGGCTCGAAGCAGTTGAGCCCGACCAGCAGACTGGCCCCGCGGACCAGGTCGGTCTTGGTGGGTCGCACGTCGCTGAACTGCGCCTGGCCCGCGGCGGAGCGGAAGTATGCGCTGGGTGACATGGGTGACCTTCGATTCGAGTGGCCCAGATGCTGGAAAACCGGATTGTCATTTGCCAACGACCAACAGCCAACGGCTGACGGCCGACCGCTGATCTCCAATTCCCCGACCCCCTGCCCATGCTCACGCGCCTCGAAAAAGATTCCCTCGGTGAGAAGCCGGTGCCTGCGGACGCACTCTACGGCATTCAGACTGTCCGGGCGGTCGAGAACTTTCCGATCTCCGGCCTCAAGCCCCTGCCGGCGTTCGTGGATGCCGTGATCTGGATCAAGCGCTCGGCCGCGCTGACCCATCGAGAGACGGGCCGTCTCGAGGCCCGACTCGCCGAGGCCATCGTTCAGGCCGCGGACGAAGTGCTTGGCGGCCGGCACCGGGACCAGTTCGTGGTGGACGTGTACCAGGCTGGGGCCGGTACCTCGCACAACATGAATTGCAACGAGGTCCTCGCCAATCGGGCCAACGAACTGCTGGGAGGCCGCCGGGGCGAGTATCGGCCGGTGCATCCCAACGATCACGTGAATATGGCGCAGAGTACCAACGACGTGATCCCCACGGCCATGAGGCTGGCCATCCTGGCCACCCTGCCGGCTTTGCTGGGCGCCGTGGACGCGCTGGCCCGGGCCCTGCTGGCTCGGGGGCTCGCCTTCGACCATGTGATCAAGTCCGGGCGGACCCATCTGCAGGACGCCACCCCCATTCGGCTGGGCCAGGAGTTCACGGCCTACGGCCACACCGTCGAACGACACCGGCACAAGCTGACTCAAGCCGCGGATTGGCTCCGCACCCTTGGCATCGGCGGCACCGCGGTGGGGACCGGCCTGAATGCGGAGCCGGCGTACCCTGGACTGATGGTCAAGTACCTCTCCGAGATCAGTGGCCTGGAGCTGACGGCCGGCGAGGACCGCATTCAATTGATGCAGTCCATGGGAGACCTAGCCAGCTTCAGCGGGGCCGTCCGGGCCTTCGTCCTCGACCTGAACAAGCTGGCCAACGACATCCGGCTCATGGCCAGCGGTCCCCGTACCGGGCTGGCGGAGATCCTGCTCCCGCCGGTTCAACCGGGGTCGAGCATCATGCCCGGCAAGGTGAACCCCTCGATCGCGGAGATGGTGAACCAGGTCTGCTACCAGGCCCTGGGCCTGGACACCACCGTCGCCCTCGCGGCGGAGGCGGGGCAGCTCGAGTTGAACGTCATGATGCCGGTGATTGCCCACAATGTGGTGTTCGGGCTCCAGATCGTGGCGAATGCGGTCCGGGTCTTCGCCGAGCGCTGCATCGCCGGCATCGAGGCCGACGAACGGCTATGCGCGTACTGGCTGGAACGGAGCCCGGCCCTGGTGACTGCCCTGGCGCCAAAGCTCGGCTACGCCGAAGCCGCACAACTGGCCAAGGAAGCAATTGCCACCGGGCTGACTGTGAAGGCACTCATAATCCAGAAGGGGCTGCTCCAGGGCAAGGAGCTCGAGCAGATTCTGGACCTTCGGGCCATGACCGACATCGGGGTTCCCGGCGGGGTGGGTCTTCCGGGCGGCGGCTGAACTCCCCGTCATGCCTTGTCCGCGACTCTCAATTCCGGCATATTAGCCCGCCAATGCGCATCACGACCTGGACCGAATACAGCCTGATCATCTCCATTCATCTCGCCAGGCGCGGGGTGGGAGGGCATGGCCCGGTGCCAGCCCGGGAGATCGCGGAGCAGGAGCGGCTCCCCGGTGACTATGTGGAGCAGATCCTGCTGCGGCTCCGGCGAGCCGGCCTGGTGGAGAGTGTGCGGGGGGCCCGCGGGGGCTACTACCTGGCGCGAGAGCCGGGGCAGATTTCCATGCGGGACATCATGACCGCCTCCGAGCACCAGACCTTCGAGATGAACTGTGAGACCCACCCGGTGGATGATGAGCGCTGTGCTCCGGGGGGTGCCTGCAGTATCCGGCCGGTGTGGCATGCCCTGCAGCAGCGGGTCGACGAGCTGCTCGGCAGCATCTCGCTCGGGGACCTGATGAAGCATGAAACCCAGGTGCAGGAGCTGGTGGGGATCTCCTCCACCGTCTGACCCCGACGATCTCCCACGGTGCCCTGCGCCCGGTCGCGTCCGCGACCGGGCGCTCCTGTTCGGAACTCCCAGCCCGCCCCGTCAGCTGGCCCGAACCGGTGCGATTTCCCACCGTAAGTTGCTGCCGCCAGCTGACTGACTACGGGCATTCTGCCCTTGGCCAGCGAGTCGGAGCCCGATCTGGGGCCGCCAGGTCCGGTTGACCGGGGCGGGTAGCTTCCGTAGGTTTGCCGCCACGCCGAAGTGGTGGAACTGGTAGACGCGCTGCGTTCAGGGCGCAGTGGGCGCAAGCCCGTGGGGGTTCGAGTCCCCCCTTCGGCACTCTCAGTTGGACCGGCCGGGAAGCTGTCTCGGCCCTGCTCCCCCCGGCGGTTCAGTCACACCCTCGCGCCTGATTCAGGGGGTTGATGCGGCCATGCCACGACGGATCCTCGCTGGCCCGACACCATCTGGGCCTGCGCCACTGCCCAGGAATTTGACGGTCCCGCATCCCGCCACCGACCGCTATCAGGGTCCATGGGGGCCCCTTACCCCCGGCAGGCGTCGAAGATCTGGGCACCCTCCGATCCATCCCGGCCTGCCGGCACGGGCTGTGCCATTTCCCATCTCGTTGAGAGGCCATGGGATCCCCGGTCGCGAGGGGCCGGAAACCGGGGGTGCGATTCGTGATGGGCCACACGGTGTGTGCCGGCGCACATATATACACATGGAAGGACCATGAGTAGGTTGGGGGTGTAGCTGCGTTGGTCTAGCGGACCCCCAGATCCAGGAGCACCACCGATGGCGGAGGCGCAGCGACATTCTGAAGGAGGCTGGAGCCTGATCGAACTGGTGGTGGTCATCGGTCTGATCGGCGTGCTGGCGGGAATTGCGTATTGGCGTCTGGATGTCGCGCGCTATCAGGTGAACGCCGGCATTCGTTCCGCCGGGCTGGCCCTGGTGGCGGCTCAGCGCCAGGCCATGGTGAAGCATCACAACGTGGTGGTCACCTTCAACGAGACCATCCAGGCTTTTCAGATACTGTACGACAAGAACAACAACTTCACGCGAGATGCGGATGAGGTGACCCGATCGGTCAAGCTGGATGACCGGGTGGTGTTCGGTCTGGGCGGGGCCATGCCCCGCCCCTTCGGCGGCGCCGCGGTGGACTTCGATCGGACCATCAACGGGTTGCAGGCGCTGATTTTCTACCGGAACGGCTCGGCCAGTTACGGCGGCGGGTTCTACCTGACCTCCCGGCGGGCCATGGCCGATCCGACGCGCTATACCGATGACACCCGGGCGCTCGAAATCGAGCGCGCCACTGGCCGGATCCAGTGGTGGCAGTATGATGCCGGCACTTGGAGACAGGGGTTCTGATCATGGCGCCTTCGGACCGCTCGACCGCCGGGTTTACCCTGATTGAGATCATGATCGCCGTGGTGATCATGAGTGTCGTGTTGCTCGGCATGGCCGCGTCGACCGCGGTCCTGGTGCACAACTCGACCGGGCAGCGGAATCGCACCCAGCTGGTGGAAGCCGCCGATGCCCGGATTGGCGAAATCATGGCCCACCCGGACTATGACGGCCTCGAGACCAGGTTCGCGGGGACCACCCGGGACATCCCGCTCCCGGGGATCGTGCAGGTCACGACCGTGCGTCATGTGACCGATCGGGTCGGCGCCAACGGCGGCCTCCAGGACTACAAGGTGGTCACGGTCACCGTGACCGCGACCGGGGTGCTCGGCACCGCGCAACGCACCACCTCGGTGGCCCATCCATGAGGGAACACGGCATGTCGCGAGAGCGCGGGGTTACCCTGATCGAGCTGTTGATCGCCATGATCCTGTTTCTCATTCTGGGCCTGGCGGCGAGCAAGTTCTTCGTCAGCATGTCCTCCGCGTTTCGTCGGGGCTGGCAGCAAACCGCGGTGGTGCAGAACCTCAACTTCGCCCAGGATCTGCTGCCGCAGCATATCCGCGCCGCCGGGGCCCATGTCTCGCAGGACCAGCCGGCAGTGGTCTATGACGGTCCTAACGCCTTCGCGTTCAACGCGGACTACGCCTCCAACCTGCCTGGCGATCCGTTCGCACTCTACAACCTGCCGGACGCTCCGGTGGAGCAGGTGAGTGCGCTCCCGCTCTCGCGGCGGATGACCGTCCCGGGTTCGAGTCCGGCGGTGGGGTACCCCGATCGGGACCATTTCGACGGGGGTATTCCCAGCGCCGCGGAGACGATCGTCCTGTACTTCGCGCCGGAT
>CALMOP010000132.1 GCA_937871775.1 uncultured Gemmatimonadota bacterium
AGCACGCAGGATGACCGCACCTAGGGCACCTCGAAGGGGAACTGGAGAGCGTACGTGATCCGGAGTCGGGGAGCCTGGCCGGCCCGGGTCGAACCGAAGGTGGCCCGGGTAAAGCTGCTGGCCTCCGGCGACAGCCCGAGCATGAGCGCCGGCGGCCGCCCGATGGCACCCTGCCACAGAACGACCTGCCGGAGGACTTCGAACGACACGGTGTCCGCCTCGCCAGCCTCGATCTTTGCCACCCCGATAAAATTGAAATCGCTGATCGTCGGGCTCTTGCTGCCCAGATCGACCAGCACCGCCCTGGACTCCAGCCGCGCCGTATCCCCGGTCAAGCCCGGGATCGGCGCCGTCGGTGTCAGTTCCAGGGTCGCCCGGAGCAATTGCGCTGAATCCTTTAGGTAGGCGGGCCAGGGGAAGTGAATCAGGCTGCGGGCACTGGGAACCCCGCCGACGGTGAGCACGCTGGGATCCAGGGCCGGAACGGTCTGGGACCGGAACGTCCCGAGATACACGCTGCGAGACCAGACACGCTGCGCGCTCGTCGTATCGGTCAGGGGAATGGTGACATAGTTCACGAACGAGGGCGCCGATGCCCCCGCGGTCGGGCCACCGATCCGGATCCCGGTCCCCTGGGCCGCACGGAGCTGCACCCCCATGGAGAGAATCCCGCTGTCCCCGGCCGGGATGCCGAGTCTGGTGGTATCGGCACCCTGGAACCTCACCGTGAACTTGCGCGCCACGACCGAGTCGTCCACCAGGATGCTGTCGATGATGTTGGCCGGGGTGAAGGCCGTATCCGCGTCGAGGAAGGTGATGGTGGAATCGATCCGCGCCGGCAACCGGTACAGGTAGATCCGCAGGTCCTTGACCGTGGAGTCCCGGAACAGCAGCGACAGCTGCAGCGCCATGGAATCCAGGGTGTAAGGAACCACGCTGTCGGTCGAGAACGGATACGAATCCGGGCGAGCCACGAACCGGATCACGGCCCGGTCCTCGCTGGCTGGGAACTGGTAGGACACCCGCAGCGAGCTGCCCTGGCCCGCCGTGTAGTACCCCTCGTAGCTGCTATCGGCCAGCGGCACCGCGTCGAGTACGGTATCCCGCACCTCGATGCGGCCGGGACAGAGTTGGGGGCAATTGGCCGGCGCCGTCAGTCGCTCCTCACAGCCGGCCAGCCCGAGCAGACCCGCGAGCAGCGCCGCTGTCATTCTCCGCTGTAGCCCTGAGACCGCGCTCATGTCACTCCGTATGGTGTGGCCCCTGATGGTCATTCCCCGGCGGGCTCCCCGCCCGACTCAGGTGGTTCCCGCTCCAGTTCCAGGCCGAAGCGGTCCGGCAACAACGCACCGACCCGCCACTGGCGGTGGCTGGAAGCGGCGAAGGAGTCCAGGACCAGGTCCTCGCCGAATTCTGCCAGCACCTGCCGGCAGGCCCCGCAGGGGGCCGCCGCCACCGCGGCCCCGGTGGCCAGCACCAGGCGCCGGAACCGCCGGGCCCCACCGGCGATGGCCGCGGCGACCGCGCTCCGCTCGGCGCACAGCGTGAGGCCGTACGACGCGTTCTCCACGTTGCACCCCACAAAGATCCGGCCATCCTCGGCTTCCAGCGCCGCGCCCACCGCGAAGCCCGAGTAGGGGCAATAGGCACGCGCCATCGCCTGCCGGGCCGCGGCAAGCAGCGGCTCAGTCATCCCAGATTTCCGCGAGAAAGGATGTACCGCTCGGAAGCGGAGCCACACCCAGAAACTCGGCCACCGTCTGCCCCACATCCGCGAAGGTACGGCGCTCACCCAGCGAAATGGGCCGAACCCGTGGACCGTAAGCCAGGACCGGGACCCGCTCCCGGGAGTGGTCCGTGGAGGGGGTGGTGGGATCGTTCCCGTGGTCGGCGGTAATAATAATCAGGTCCTCGTCGCCCACCCCGCCCAGGATCCCCGGGATGGCCGCGTCCAGGTCCAGCAGTCCACCGTGGAACCCCCGGACGTCGTTGCGGTGGCCCCAGGTCTGGTCGAACTCGATCACATTGACGAACAGGAAGCCGCGGGCCATCACCCCCAGGGCACTGACGATGGCCCGATAGGCCTCCGGGTTGCCCGCCGGATGCATGCTGACGATGCCCCGACCTGCGAAAAGGTCGTCCACCTTGCCGATCCCGACCCTCGGGATATGGGCCGCCGCCAGCCGATCAAGCAGGGTCTCTCCCGGTGGTGCCAGACTGAAGTCCCGTCGCCGCTCCGTTCTGCGCCAGTTCCCCGCTTGCCCGATGAATGGCCGGGCGATGACCCGGAGGACGGTTTCCGGTCCGCTGAGAAGTCCACGCGCGACCTCGCAGGCCCGATACAGTTCCGGCACCGGGACAACGTCCTCGTGGGCGGCCAGCTGGCAGACACTGTCCCCGGAGGTGTAGAGGATCCAATCGCCGGTCGTGATGTGGGTTGGGCCCAGCTCCGTCAGAATCGCGGTCCCGGAGGCCGGTCGGTTACCGAGCACTCCCCGCCCAGTGGCCGCCGTCAGGGCCGCGGTGAATTCGGCAGGAAACCCCTGCGGGTAGGTGCGAAACGGAGTCAGCAGGCACAGACCGCACAGTTCCCAATGGCCGCTGGTGCTGTCCTTCCCCGCGCTGGCTGGCCGCGCCGTTCCGAACGCCGCGGTGGGATGCTCCACCGGGGCGACCCCGGGAATCGAGGCACAGCGGCCCAGTCCGAGCCGTTCCAGATTGGGGAGCGCCAGCCCACCCACCGCCCGGGCCAGGTTGCCGAGCGTGTCACTTCCGGAATCACCGTAGGCATCGGTGTCGGGCGCCGGGCCGGCGCCCACCCCGTCCAGCACGATGATTGCCGCCCGCCTTGCAGAACCCGGACTCACGCGGGGCCGGGCGTTCCGCCCGGTGGGCCAACGACTGTCACGTAGCGGAACCGGAGCTGGGTCAGGATGTCGGCCAGGAGCTTCTGTTCTGCTGGCTCCAGATGGCCGCTGGTCTTCTGCTCCAGCATTTCGAGGGTATCGATGAGTGCTCGGGCCACCTGTCTGGAATCCGGGCTTCCGGGGAGACCGGCTGGCAGTTCCCCGGCCAGTGCCTGCTCGGCCTGTTGAGCCAGACCCACCACCAGTGCCACGAATTGTGAGTTCATTCGGGGTCCGCCTGCTCCCGCGGCACGACGTGGCGCCGCTCGACCCGGGGTCCCAGCCCCGTCAGCAACTCGTAGGCAATCGTCCCCGCGCGGCGGGCCTGTTCGTCGACTGAGATCAACCCGCCGAAGACCGTGGCCACCGCGTCCCGGGCACAGGGACGGTCCAGGGCAACCATGAAAAAATCCATGGTCACCCGTCCCACGATGGGGACGATGCTCCCCTCGATCTCCACCGCCCCCTGGTTGCTCAATGCGCGGAGCACGCCGTCCGCGTACCCGGCACACACGGTGGCGATCACGGCTTCCCGCCGAGCGGTCCAGGTCCCGCCGTAACTCACACTGTCCCCTGCTCGCACTTCACGCTGGGCCACCACCCGCGCCTCGAACCGGGCCACCACGCTGGCCTGATACCCGGGGACGTTGCCGCCGTAGAGGAAGATGCCCGGGCGCACCAGGTCGCAGGCGTAGGGCTTGCCCATCAGCGCGGCTGCGCTGTTGGCCGCGTGCACCAGCGGGGGCCGCACCGACAGACCGTCAAGCAGGGTCTGGAATCGGCGCCACTGGCGGTGTACCGAGGCCTGGTCGGAGTCTGCGGCGGCGAAATGGGTGAACACGCCCTCCCAGCCCGGGGCGGCCTGGGCCAGGTCCCGCCATGCCACGGCTCCGGTCCACCGGAATCCGGTTCGCGACATGCCGGTGTCGACCTCGAGGTGAAACGGGTCGGTTCCCGCGTCGAGCCAGGCACGCAGGCCCTCGATATCACCGATGACGGGACGAAGCTGATACTCTCGATGGGCGGGAATCTGGGGCGGCAGGAGCGGAGAGAACACCACGATGGGACGCTGGATCCCGGCCCGGCGGAGCTCGGCGCCCTCGTCCGTGGTCACGACTCCGTACCCCCACGGATCGACAGCCTCCAGCGCCCGCGCCACCGCCACGGCACCCAGGCCGTAGCCGTTGGCCTTCACCATGGGGAGCAGCGGCACTCCACTCACCCGGGCGACGGTGCGCGCATTTTCGACCATGGCGCCAAGGTCGACCGAGACCCAGGCGCGGGAAATCGGGTCCGGAATTGACGGTTTGCTCAAGCGGCGGATATGATAGGGCTCACGGAGGATAAATGCAAGAGAATTCAGCGCTTCGGCGTGCCGTTGCGATAGTCAGGGATTTGCGCCGCCGGTGCCCCTGCGACCGGGTTCAGACTCGCGAAACCATCCGGCCTTACCTGGTGGAGGAGGTCTTCGAGCTGGATCACGCCCTCGCCGAGGGCGATCGCCACGCCGTGCGGGAGGAGGTCGCCGATCTGCTGCTGCACCTCGCCTGGCAGCTGGTGCTGGCTGAAGAACTGGGTGATTTCAGCGCCGCCGCGGTCGCGGACGACCTCGAGGCCAAGATGCGGCGCCGGCATCCCCACCTCTTCGACCTGGGCCCCGGCGCGGGCTGGGAGCGGCTCAAGCACCGCGAGGGACGTACCGGTGTGCTCGAGGGCCTGCCCCAGGCCCTGCCGGCACTGTTGCTGGCCTGCCGGCTGCAGGAACGGGCCGCGAGCGTAGGATTCGATTGGCCGGACCCCCAGGGTCCGGCGGCCAAGGTGCGGGAAGAGCTGCGCGAAGTGGAGGTCGCCCTGGCGACCCCTTCCGGGACCGATCCGGCAGCATCGGAATCGGTGGTGGAGGAGATCGGAGACCTGCTGTTTGCGGTGGTCAATCTGGCCCGCAAGACACGGGTCTCGCCTACCATCGCATTGGAGCGGGCCAACCGGAAGTTCCGGGATCGGTTCCGACGGGTCGAGGCATTGGCGGCCGAACGGGGCCTCGACCTGCATTCGGCCGGCCTGGCAGCCTTGGATCGACTGTGGGACGAGGTGAAGCAGGATCGCTGAGGTCACCGGCCACCGCGGGGGGTGCGCCGTGAGCGGCTCAGGGATACAATCGGTGTATCTGCCTGGGGAAGGCGATCGTCTCCCGGATATGCGGAGCACCACAGATCCAGGCGACCGTGCGTTCCACCCCGAGGCCGAAACCCGAATGCACGAAGGTCCCGTACTTGCGGAGATCGAGGTACCACGCATACGCCTTGGGATCGAGCCCCTGCTCCAGAATGCGGGCCAGCAGCCGGTCGTGGTCGTCCTCGCGCTGTGACCCGCCGATGATCTCGCCGTACCCTTCCGGCGCGAGGCAGTCATTATTGAGCACGGTTTGGGGATCGTCAGGGTTCTCCTTCATGTAGAAGGCCTTGACCCCCTTGGGATAGTTGTACACGAACAGCGGCCGATCATACTGCTGGGCCAGGAGGGTTTCGTCATCACCCCCGAGATCGCTCCCCCAGATCATGTCCGAGCCCAGGTCCTTCAACTGGGTGACGGCGTCGCTGTAGGAGATCCGGTGGAACGGCGCCCGGACCCGCTCCAGGGGAGTGGGGTCCCGCTCCAGTTCCTTGAGTTCCTCGGACCGGCGCTCCAGCACCCGCCCCACCAGGTAACGCACGAATTCTTCCTGCAATCGCATGTTGTCGCTGGAATCGTTGAACGCCACCTCGGGCTCCACCATCCAGAACTCCGTGAGGTGCCGGCGGGTCTTCGACTTTTCGGCCCGGAAGGTGGGGCCGAAGCAGTAGACCTTGCCCAGCGCGGCGGCCGCGGCCTCCACATAGAGCTGCCCGGTCTGGGCCAGATAGGCCTTCCCCAGATCGAAGTAATCGGTGCTGAACAGTTCACCGGCCTGCTCCCCGATCGAGCCGGTGAGGATGGGGGTGTCCACCAGCGTGAACGCGCGGTCGTAGAAGAAGTCCCGGATGCCCTGCACCACCTCGTGCCGGACCCTGGCGATCGCCACCTGGCGCCGGCTGCGCAGCCACAGGTGCCGGTGCTCGAAGAGATACTGGGTACCGTGCTCCTTGGGCTGAATGGGGAAGTCGGGGCAGCTGCCGAGGACCTCCAGGTCGGCGACGTGCATTTCGTAGCCACCGGGTGCCCGGGCATCTGCTCGCACCGTACCCTCGAGCCGCACCGAGGTCTCCTGGGTGAGCGTGCCGAAGCGCTCCCAGGTGGCCTCGGGGAGATCCTTCCGGGACAAGACCCCCTGCAGGTAGCCGGTACCGTCGCGCAGCACCACGAACGCGACCTTTCCGCTGGAGCGGGTATGGGTGACCCATCCCCGCACCGAGACGCCCGTGCCTTCGTGGTGGGACAGTTCGGCAATGCGGGCAGTCGGCGACATGGGCCTGACGGTCGGAGGAGTTGGTGGAGGCGGTGTGGGGCGTGGAGTCTAGCGCTCCTGCTTCTGAGCGTCAACGCGAGCTGCAGCGGGTATCGGCCGGTTCCCGACTTCGACCCGGGTGACCTGGCGCAGCCGACCTCACTGCCGGGCACCCCGCTGCTGCAGCGGTGGCGGGCTCGGCCGCTCCGGGGCACCAGCGCGCCGATCGCGCTGGACACCCTGAATGCCTACATCGGCGGGACCGACCGGCGGGTGGTCGCGGTGGACCTCGCCAGCGGCAGGACCCGCTGGAGCCGCCGCTTCAATGGCCCGATTCTTGGCGGAGTGCTCCTGGAACGCAACGTGGTCTACGTCGGCACCGGCCGACCGGAGGGCCAGCTGCACGCGCTCGACGTGGCCAGCGGGGCCGAACGCTGGAACGCGCAGGTGGGGCCAGTCGAGGCCCCGCTGGCCCTGATCGGGGGGGCCGTTCTGGTGCTGACAACCAAGCGCCAGCTGCTGGCGGTGACCCCCTCAACCGGGCAGATCCGGTGGAGGCGGCCCCTGCCCTCCCAATCGCTTGGGGCCATCCCGGTGGGGGACACCGCGGCCATCGTGATCGCCTTCGACTCCCTCTATCGGCTCAGGCTTCCGGATGGATTGACAGTGGCACGGCGGGCAGCGCCTGGCCCCATCGTGGCCGCGCCGGCCTGGGTGGGCGGGGCCTTGATCGCCGGCACCGGCGACTCCCAGCTGGTCGCTCTGGATCCGGTCACGCTCGACATCCTGTGGAACCGGCGCCTGGACGCGCCGGTTCTCAGCTCCCCGGTGGCCCGCGGGGACACCATTTTTGTCGTGACCCAGGTCGGGTCGATTTACCGCACCGAGCCAGGCAGCGAGGCCGTCGCCGTCTCCCTCAGCTCCGGCCCATGGCCCGCCACCGGGGGGCCGTTGCTGCTCGATTCCTGGCTCATGGTGGGCGGCTCCGACGGGCGACTCCATGCCTTCGACATTCATAGCGGCACCGAGCAGTGGGTCGCGCCGTTCGGCCGCCCGTTCGAACTGGCGCCGGTGCCGCTCGGGGACGGCGACTTCCTGGCCCCCGGTGGACAGGGAGACGTCCGGAGGGTCTCCCGATGAGAGCCGATTGGCTGCTCCTGATCTGCCTCGCGGCGCCCCTGGCCGGCCAGCAGCTCGATACGACCACGACCCATGCCTCTCCCACCCTGGTACGCTACGGCAAATGGGCCACGCTGGCGGCTGCTGTCGGGATGGGGCTGCAGGCCGCGGTGGCTCACCAGGACGCGGACCAGGCCTTTGACCAGCTGAAGGACTACTGTTTCACCGACCTGACCCACTGCGATCAGAGGCCCAGCGGAGCCTATATCGACCCGGTCGCCGAGCAGTACTATCAAGCCTCCCTGGGCCACGATCGCCAGGCCCGGCGCTGGCTCATCGGCGGCGAAGCGACTCTGCTGGTGACCGCCGGCCTCTTCGTCTGGGAGCTTACCCGCCCCCGGGGTCCTCCCCGCAACATTCCCTTCAGTCCGTCCCTGTCGGTGACCGATGGGCGAGCTCGGATGGGGCTGGCGTTGGCCTTCTGATCGTCACCCGGTCCGGAACAGCTCCATCGCCCGGGGATAGCGCAGCAGCGCCCGTTCCCGCAGCGGGTGATGGCGCGGTTCGGCCAGCAGCGGATCCCGCTGCAGCAGGGTCTCCGCCAGCGCGCGCGCGCTTCCCAGCAGCTCCTGATCATCCGGCAGCCGGGCCACCCGCAGCTCGACCTCCCCGGCCTGCCGAGCCCCGATGAGGTCACCCATCTTGCGCTCTTGCAGATCCAGCTCCGCGATCAGGAAGCCGTCGTTGGTGGCCGCGAACGCCTTCAACCGCTCCGGCGCCGGCCCATCGGTGAGCAGGATGCAGTAGCTCTCGCTCGCCCCCCGACCGACCCGTCCCCGCAGCTGGTGCAGCTGGGCCAGCCCGAACCGTTCGGGGTGTTCGATCACCATCACCGTGGCGTTGGGCACGTCGATCCCGACCTCGATGACCGTGGTCGCCACCAGCACCTGCAGCTCACCGGCCCGGAACCGCCGCATCCGCTCATCCCGTTCCGCCGGCTTCAGGCGGCCATGCACCAGACCCACGCTGAGGTCGGGCCACCGGGCGGCCAGGGCCTCCGACATCGTGGTGGCCGCGCGCAGGTCGGCCCGCTCCGACTCCTCGATCACCGGAAGCACCACGTAGGCCTGCCGGCCGGCGCGGCACTGCTCCTGCGCGAAATCCAGCGCCGCCTCCCGCTGGGAGCCCGAGCGCACCCCGGTCCGGACACGGCCCCGGCCCGGAGGCCGAATGCGGAGGGTCGAGAGATCAAGGTCCCCGAAACGGGTCAGGGCCAGAGAACGCGGGATGGGGGTAGCGCTCAGCAGCAGGACATCCGGCGCATCTCCCTTGGCGATGAGCTGGCTGCGCTGCTCCACCCCGAATCGGTGCTGCTCGTCGATCACGACCAGGCCGAGCCGCTGGAAGGCGACGCTCTCCTCCAGCAGTGCGTGGGTGCCCACCACCAGCCGCAGTTGCCCGCTGGCCAGCTGCCGCCGGCGCGCCGCCTTTTCGGTGGTGCTCAGTCGGCCCAGCAGCAGCTCCGGCCGGACCTCCAGCGGGGTCAGCAGCTCCGTGAGCGTCGCGGCGTGCTGTTCGGCCAGCAGCTCCGTCGGGGCCATGAGCGCGGCCTGGGCCTCATTCTCCAGCGCCAGCAGCATGGCGAACAGGGCGACCACCGTCTTGCCGGTGCCGACATCGCCCATGAGCAATCGATGCATCCGCTGGGGCGCGGTCATGTCGGCGGTGATCTCCTGCAGGGCCCGCTTCTGGTCCTCGGTCAGCGGCCAGGGCAGCGATTCGGCCAGCTGGCGGGTGAAGGTTCGCCGGACCGTGAACGCCGTACCGCGCCGCTGCCGCCGGGCCAGGATCCGCGCCCGGGCCAGCATCAACTGCAGGTCGAGTAGCTCATCGAATGCCAGCCGCCGCCGACCGGTCTCCGCTTCGAGTGTGGACCCGGGGCGATGCACGGCACGAATCGCCTCCGCCAGGGGACTCAACCCCTGGGCCCGGATGACCTCCTCCGGCAGTGGATCCCGCACCATCCCGATCAGCCCGTCCAGGTGCTGGTCCAGCAGACTGCGAATCACCTTGTGCGACAGCCCCTCGGTCGCCCGGTAGACCGGCAGCACCCGGCCGGCGTTCATCGGGTCGGGATCGGCGCTGTCGTGCTCGGGGTCGGCGAGGACGATCATCTCGCTGGGGTTGAGCTGGCGGCCATGGTAGAACCGGACCGTTCCGGCCACCAACAGCGTCTGGCCGACCTGAATGGTCCGGTCCAGAAACGCCTGCCCCGGCCAGGCGCACTCCAGCAGGCCGCTGGCGTCCCGCAGCACCGCCGTGAAGATCCGGAGGCCGCGGCGGGTGGGCATCAGGCGCTTGGCCACCACCTTCCCCACACAGGCCACCTCGTCCCCGACCCGGGCCCGGGCCATCTCGGTCACGCTGGAGGCATCGATGTAGCGGAAGGGGATGTGCCACAGCAGGTCCTGCGCGGTTACCACCCCGAGCCGGGCGAACGCCTCGGCCCGACGTTCCCCGATACCCTTGAGGAACTTGACCGGCGTGTCGGGTCGGGGCGCAGGCATCGGGCGACCGAGGGACCGGTCAGGTCGCGGCTGGGTCGGCGAGCAGTCGCCGGGCGTAGGCGGCCGGCTCGAAGCTGGTCAGATCGTCCAGCCCCTCCCCCACGCCGAGGAATCGGATGGGCAATCCCAGTTCCCGACACAGAGCCACCACGGCGCCGCCGCGGGCACTGCCCTCGAGCTTGGTCACGATGACCCCGGTGGGGGGGACCGCCGCCGAGAACAGCTTGCCCTGCTGGATCGCGTTCTGGCCCACCGTCCCATCCAGGACCAGCAGGGTCTCGTGTGGAGCCCCCGGCGCCTTGCGCCCGATGACCCGGGCCACTTTGCGGAGTTCCTCCATGAGATCACCCTGAGTGTGCAGCCGTCCGGCGGTGTCGATGAGCACGGTGTCCGCCCCGCGGCTTTGGGCAGCCTCGATGGCGTCGAATCCCACCGCCGCGGGATCGCCTCCCGGAGCGCCTGACACGCAGGGCACGCCCAGCCGCGAGGCCCAGATCTCCAGTTGCTGCACCGCGCCGGCCCGATAGGTGTCCGCCGCGCCCAGCAGCACCCGGCGGCCTTCCCGCGACAGGCGGTGAGCCACCTTGGCCACGCTGGTCGTCTTGCCCACCCCGTTGACCCCCACGAACAGCAGCACCGTTACCCCTGCCGCCGCCCGGGCCAGCAGAGCGCCGGTCCCCCCCGGGGCGGAGAGGAGGCTAGTGAGTCGCTGCTCAACCGCCTGGCGGACGTCGTCCGCGGTCTTGAGCCGACCCCGCCGGATCTCTTCCTCCAGGGCGGTGACGATATCGATGCTAGCCTGGACGCCGAAATCCGCTTCGATAAGGGTGCGTTCCAGGGCCTCGAGATCGGCCGCCTGGAGCCCGCGGGCCAGGGCGCCGACGTCGGTCACCGCGATCCGCTTCAGCTGTTGCCACAGCGAGAGCCGGGGGCCGTCGCCGAGTCGTCCCGATGTCATGGCGGGGAATCTAGGACGGTCGGAGCAAGACGGGCAGCCGCGAAACCGCGTTGCGGTGCGCCGGCGCTCAGCGCAGACCGAGACGGCGGCGCTCAACCCATTCGGCCGCGAGGCTGGCGATGGCGAGCAGGAACAGCCAGGGCCAGCGCCGGGTGCCGGTGGATCCGAAGGCCACCGCGGCCGGTATGGTACGGGCCTCGATCACCGGGTCTCGCGGCAACCACTCTTCAGACCACGTCTCCACCGCCATCAGCCCCTGGCCTCCTCCATCGAGTGTGTATTGGTAGCGCCCAGGGGGGAGCCACAGCACCGCCCGCCCCGTCCCGTCGAACCGCAGGGTGTCGCTCAGGCTGCCCCCCGGGCCCGCGATCGTCAGCGGAAGTGCAGTGGCGGGAGGCGGAGCGGCCCATTCGAACATCAGCGGCTGGCCGTTGGCCACCACCGGCCGCAGCAGCCGGGCCCGGGCCCGGCTGGAATCCTGGGTCCCCAGCAACCATGACAGGGTGTTGGCCACCAGCTCCCGGTTCACACTGGCGAGAATGTCGCCCGCGTTGTTCCCCGCGCGGGCATACGCGCGGAGCAGCGTGTGTGTGACTGCCATGAACAGCGCCGCGCCAATGTCCTTGTCCGACACATCGCCGACGCAGAGATACAGGCGGTCGTGATCGAGGAAGAGGACATCGTAGAAATCGCCCCCCACCTCGCGCGCCGCCTCGTAAAAAGCATGAAACTCATAGCCGGGCAATGTCGGCAGGGACTTCGGGAGAAAATTGAGCTGCACCTGGCGGGCGATTTCCAGTTCGTTTTTGACGCG
>CALMOP010000133.1 GCA_937871775.1 uncultured Gemmatimonadota bacterium
CGGGCGCTTCCCTCGCTGCGCTCGGGACAAGCCGCGCCCTCAGGATGAAGTGAGAAGAGCAGAAGGGCGCCCCCGAGCGCCCGCGCGGCCGACACCTGGTACCGTTCAGCCGCCGGGACCGGCTCCGCCTGTAGGGGACTCGGCCGCTCCCGCTGAGGGGAGTGGTGGGGATGGTGCGGCGGGTCCGACCGGCGCGGGGGCGGCCCTTGGGGCGGGCGTGGCCTGCATGGAGACCCGCTGGTGGTTCCACAACCGCATCATCCCGGTGAAGCTTTCGGCCAGGCCAGGCTCGAAGTCGGTGCCCGCCCGTTCCTCGACGTAGGCCAGCGCCATCTCGCCTTCCCACGCGTCCCGGTAGGGCCGGGCAGTGCAGAGGGCGTCGAAGACGTCGCACAGGTGCACCAGCCGGCTGGCGAAATGGGTCTCCCGCTCATAGCGAAAGCGGGGGTAGCCCTGGCCGTTGATCATGATGTGGTGCTCGTAGGCCACCGTGGCCGCGAGATCCATGTTCCTTTCCCGGGCCATGATCAGGCGGGCCCCGTCCACCGGGTGGCGTCGGAGGACGGCTACTTCCTGGGCGGTCAGGGCACCCGGCTTGACAAGGATGTCGCGCGGCACCCGGACCTTGCCCAGATCGTGCAGCAGGCCTGCCACCCCGAACTCCCGCACGTCCTTGGGGGCGAGCCCGATGTATTCGGCCAGGGCCATCGCCAGCACCGAGACGTTGGTGGCGTGGGTGGTGGTGTACTGGTCGTAGGATTTGAGCTGCAGCAGCGGCAGCAGCATCCGGCTCTGACTGTGCATGGCCAGCGATAGCGAGCGCACCACCGCATTGGCCTCCGCCAGGGGCAGGCCGTCGGTCTCCTCCACCTCGGAGTGGATCCACGACACCGTCTCGATCTCGTCGTCGAGAGTGTAGGGGATGCTGTCGCTCTGGGCCACCTCCACCGCGACGTCTCCGGTCGCCCCCCGGACCGAGAGCTGCCCGAACCGGATGCTGGACCGGCGCAGCTGACGGGCCTCGCTGGTGTCACCCTCCCCTCCCGTCGTGATCCGGCGATTGACCTCCGACAGGAACTCGGCCAGCTCCGCGCGTGACGCATCCCGGTCGAACTCCACCCGCTGCACCCCCGCCTTGGCCAGCCGGCGGGCCCAGTCCCAGGCCCTGAAGTCGCGCAGCGTCTGCTGCCGATACAGCACCTCATCCTCGAGAAACGAGAACGAGGGCGCCGGATCGAGTCGCTGCAGGGCGTCGAGCTGCTCCCAGGCCTGGTCCACGGCCCGCTCCCGGGCGGGATGACCCTCCCGATACAGGGTCGTGGCGGACAGCGCCTGACCGAGCGAGGTCAGGAACCGGACCGGGTCGCTCATGGCTCTTCCACCACGCCGGTAACGGCCCGCCGGATGTCGGGGTCGGGATTGGCCCGGGCCTGGCGGAGCACCTCCTGAGCCGCAGGGTCGTTGCGGAATTCCCGCGCCAGCGTGCCAATCACCGTCACCAGCACGGGGGTCTTGGGTTGCAACCGACTTTTACGCAACCAGGTGGCGCGGGTCATGGCGTGGTTCACCAGCCAGTCCCGGGTCGCTCCCGAACGGATGGTCCCCAGCACCCGGACGGCGAGGGTCCGGACATCCACCGCGGCCCGGGGGTCGTTGAGCAGCACCAGCAGCCGCGAGACGGCGCCCGCCGGACAGCCTTCCAGCCCCGCGGTAAGACCGAGGCGCACATTGCCGTCGTCATCGTCGCCCAGGGCCGCCAGAACGGCCTCCTCCCGCTGGCCGGGCAGCCGGAGCATCAGCTTGATCGCCTCACGCCGCACCCGGGCATCATCATGGTCGACATACTCGGCCGGCACGAAATCGCCCGGGATCTCCTCCAGCGCGCCCAGCAGGGCCAGCAGGTTCCGCTGCACGTACCAGGGGGCACCGGGCATCCGCTCCGTCAGCATGGGACCGATCTCCGGACCCAGCCGTCCGAGCCTGGTGAGCAGCCGGCGCCGCATGGTGCGGTTCTCGGCGACCTCGAGACTCTCGAGCATCGGCTCGGCAGCGGCCATGCCCATCCGTTCCAGCAGCAGCTCCACCACCTCGGTGTCGCGGGGCTCGTTACTCAGCATGGTCCGCATGTTCGCGGGAGTGGCCAAACGCAGCCAGTACTGTTCCTGGATGTCCTCGGCGACGTTGGGGTCTTCGACCATCCCGACCACCCGACCGGCCTCGCCCTGCATGACCACCTCTTCGAGCGCGGCCCACACCGCGTCACCCACGGTGTCGGTTTCCAGGGACATCTCCACGATGCGGATCGCCTCGGCGGGGTTCTCTTCCTTTTGGGCGGCAACCCCGGACGGATGCCGGGAGAGCCGTTCCAGCACCCGGCTGTAAGTGGCCGGGTTGGGGTCGTCCAGCTCCCACTGGTTCACCAGCTGGCGGACCGTCTCGCGCAGCCCGAGATCGGCCTCCTCCCGGATGGACTGGGCTCCCTTGTCGGCCTGCAGCGCCAGCTTGGTAAGCAGCCGCACCATGGCCTGGGGAATCGACTGGTTCCCGGCCTCGGACACCGCCCGGAGCAGGGCGATCACCGACCCGGCCGGCAGGGCGTTGGCCCCATCGACCACCAGCCGCCGCCGCTGGGCCAGGTCCGAGCCGAGGCTGGCGATCTCCTTGAGGGTTTCGGGCTTGATGTGGGTGAACAGCTGGGCCAGCCGATCCTTCAGGATGGCGGCCTCCTGCCCGGCCGAGAGCCGCAGCTCGCGGCTCAGCCCCAGCAGGTAGTTAACGACCCGCTTGGACTTGTCCGGGTCGTGCATCTTGTTCAGCGCTTCCGCGACGGCCCGGGGGTCATGGCGGAGCTCCGGGGCACCCTCCTGCTCCACCGACACCGCCGCCAGCGCCATCCACATCTGGCCCGCCGCGGTGGACGGAGCCTTGCCCGCTTCACCGAGATGCTGTTCCCCGTCGGCGAGTTCCAGCCGGTCGTACGCGGGCGGCAGCAGCCGGATGTGTTCCCAGCGGTTGTCGTACTCCGCCAGGTTGGCACCCAGCGGATGCTGGCGGCTGTCGGTACAGAGCACCTTCAGGACTTCGGTGAGCTCGTCCTGGGTCACGCCGGTGGTGAACTTGATCGCACCCAGCTGATGCCGGTGCAGCTTGCCGGCCAGTTCCCGAAGCACCGGATTGTCCGGGTCGGTGGCGAACCCCTCGACCAGGAGCTGGGTGCGAGCCACGCCCATCAGCAGGAAGGGGCGGTTGACCACCGTGACCCGGAGGTGGCTGGCGACCGCGTCGATCGAGTTCTTGAGCAGGGGGTGGTTGTCGGGATAGACCGAACACTTGTGCAGCGTGATCCCGAAGAGCGGCAGGAACAACGCCACGTCCCGCGGCAGGACCGCGCGATCCGAACTCGCTTGAGTGGAGGTCAGTTCGGGCACTCGACTCGACGGGGGAGGGGACTTGAAAGCTACCGAGCGCCCGGGAGGGGGGAAAGGGCGCCAGCGGGCGCCGAGGCGGGACCGGACGCTGCCCCCGGGAAGGCGCCGCGGCGCGGGGGGGGAGTCGCTTCCCGTCTACTTGACCCGGTCGAGGTATTCCCCGGTGCTGGGGTTCACCCGGACCTTTTCGCCATTCTGGATGAACTCGGGCACCGTGACCATGACCCCGTTGTCGAGCTTGGCCGGCTTGAAGGAGGAGCTCTTGGTCGCCGTCTTCATGGCCGGGTTGGTCTCCACCACCTGGAACACCATGGCGTTGGGGAGCTGGATCCCGATCGGCCGTCCGTTGAAGAACTCGGCCATGATCTTCATGCCGGGCGCCACCCACGGGGCGGCAGTGCCGAGATCTTCGTCGCTCATTTCCAGCTGATCGAAGTTCTCGGTGTTCATGAAGTGGTAGCTGTCGCCCCCGGCGTACAGGAACTCCAGTTCATGGGTCTCGAGGTCGGCGGTCTCCAGCGTATCGGTGGACCGGAACCGATGCTCGAACTGGGTGCCCGAGCGCAGCTTGCGAAGTTTGGCCTGGACCATCGCGCGCAGGTTCCCTGGGGTATGGTGATTGAACTCCAGCACCCGGCATGGCTCCCCCTCGAAGAGAATACACATGCCACGGCGGATGTTACTGGCGATGATGCCCATGGTACCACTCGACCGGATTGGGAAGATGACGAACGGGGAACCGGACGGGGGCGGCCGTTCCGGCCGCCACCCCAGCCCCGTTCCCCGTGGGCCCGCACTTGCGGCGGAGAAGGTAAGGGACGGTGCGGGCTGGCGGTAGGGGGCGGAGTCCGTAGATTGCCCAAACTCCACCACCCGAGCCTCCCCATGTCCGATCGACGGGCATTTCTGGCCTCGCTTGCCGGAATGGCCAGCCTGCCGGCCTTTCAACCCCAGGCCCTGCGCCGGGTCCTGGATCTCTCCCGGGCGCCCGCTACCGTCGGTGGGCCGGAGGATGAGACCTACTGGGCCGAGATTCAGCGGGCCTTCGATTGCGACCGCACCATGGTCAATCTCAACAATGGAGGGGTGAGTCCCAGCCCGACCCACGTCCTGGACCAGATGATCCGCGACCTGCGGTTCTCCAACGAGCTGCCGGTCATTCACATGTGGCAGACCCTGGAGCCCCGGGTGGAGAGCGTCCGCCAGGGGCTGGCGCGGAGCTTCGGGTGCGACCCGGAGGAGATGGCCATCACCCGGAACGCCTCCGAGGCCAACGAGATCATGATCCTGGGTCTCGATCTCAAGGCCGGCGACGAAATCGTGGTGACCAATCAGAATTACGGCCGGATGCTCACCACCTGGGACCAGCGGGCGCGCCGGGAGGGCCTGGTGGTCAAACCGGTGTCGTTCCGGCTGCCGCCGCCGTCCCAGCAGTACCTGGTGGATCAGATCACCGCCGCCGTCACGCCCCGTACCCGGGTCATCGAAGTCACCCACATCACCAACCTGTCCGGCCACATCATGCCGATCCGGGAGCTGGTGGAGTTCGGCCGGGCCCGGGGCATCGAGGTGCTGGTGGATGGGGCCCACGCGTACGCTCACTTTCCGTTCACCCGCGACCAGCTGGGCTGCGACTACTACGGCACCAGTCTGCACAAGTGGCTGCTGGCCCCGATCGGCACCGGCTTCCTCTACGTTCGCCGCAACCGCCAGAAGCAGCTCTGGCCCCTGATGGCCGCTCCGGCCTCCATGGACGAGGACATCCGGAAATACGAGGAGATCGGGACCCATCCCGCGGCCAATCACAACGCCATCGCGGTGGCCCTCGTTTTCCACGAAGCCATCGGCGCCGAGCGGAAAGTGGGCCGCCTGCGCTATCTCCGGGATCGCTGGGCCCGCCGGCTCCAGAAGGAGAATTCCCGGTTCCGGATCCTGACGCCGCTGGACGGCCCCTTCGCGGGCGGTATCGGGCTGGTGCAGGTCGAGGGAATGGACCCCAACGACCTGGTCGGGTGGCTGCTCACCAGGCACCGGATCGTCGCCACCCCGATCGTGCACCCGGAGTTCAACGGCATCCGGGTCACGCCCAATGTCTACACTACCCTGGGCGAGGTGGACCAGTTCGCCGACCGCATGCTCGAGGCGATCCGCGTTGGCATCGGCTGAGGCGCATCCCGAGACCCGCGGTCCCACCGGGGCTCAGACCGGCCCGCCCCGCCGACGAGGCCTTCCTGCTCCGTCTCACCGACCAACTCGGCGCGTTCCCGGTTCCGGCCTGGCGCACCTCCGCGGAGATCGCCTCCGCCGACCACCACATCCTGCTCCAGGCCCTGCACCACCCGACGGCCGCGGATTCCCTGTTGGTGGCCGCGGCACCCACCGGGGAACCGCTGGGGTACGTCCTGACCACCACCCGGCTGGACTACTTCACCCGCCGCCCGTCGGCGCACATCGAGGTCCTGGTGGTGGATCCCGGGGCTCGGGGCCACGGCGTTGGGGCGCTGTTGATCGACGGCGCCGAGCGCTGGGCCCGCGGCAGCGGGATCGACCAGATCACCCTGAACGTGTTCGCGCGGAACCAGCGGGCCAGGGCGTTCTACGACCGACTGGGATATCAGGAGGAAACGGTGCACTACCGGAAGGGGCTGTGAGCCGGGCGGTCGGCATTCTCTGGCTCGCGACCCTGGGCATGGGGCTCGGCCCGGACGCCATGCTCCGGGCCCAGGAACCGCCGGCTCACCTGGCGCTCTGCATCAACGACGACGCGGCCCGGCGTTTCCTCGATCGGGTGCGCTATCTGGTTGCCCGGGGAGACTCGACCGCGCACCCGGAGCATGCGACGGTCGAGGTGGAGGAGCCGGCGTGTCGCGCTGCCGCGGAGGCGTATGCCGGCATCCCCCACCGCCAGGCGCTGCCGCGCCCGCCATTCGCCATCATGGTGGTGCGGATGGACCAGCGGTACTACGTGCAGCTGGCGGACAGCCCGGCCGACCCCTGGGACATCGCGCTGTTCGACCGTCGCTTTCAACCCCTGGGCACGGTCGGGCCCCCATGAGCGCCTTTACCGAGCCGCTGCTGGTCTCACCCCTGGACGATGGCAGGACCTGGGTCACCATGCGGCCGTTCGGCTTCGACGTCGGCGCCGAGGGCAGCGGCGACCGGGTCGACGTGGCGCTCGGCTTCATGACCGATTTCGCCTCGATCCCGCGGCCGCTGTGGGTGCTGCTTCCCAAGTGGGGCCGGTACGGCAACGCCAGCGTGATTCACGACTGGCTCTACTGGCGCCAGGAGCGGCTCCGACCGGCGGCGGATCGAATATTCCTCGAGGGTATGGTCGCGCTGCGGGTCGGTTGGCTGACACGGACGCTGATCTATCTTGCGGTGCGGACCTTCGGCGGGCTGGCCTGGGTCCGCAACCGCGCCGACCGCCGATCCGGGTTCGACCGGGTCCTCAGGCCGCTGGTCCTGGTCAGGGGAATGTCCTCCAACCGGCGGGGACAATACGTCCAGCTGGCGCGGTACGCCGCGGGCCGCATCAGTGCGTCGGTCGCAGGATCCTGAGGTCCGCGCCCGGCGCCCGGAGGCCCCATGAGCATGAGTCGCCGCGGACGTCTGCTGGCAGCGACCCTTTTCCCGCTGGGGATGCTGATACTCGTGGGCTCTTTCTTTCATCCCTCTCATGATCGCCGCTGGGCCGCGGATCAAGCGGTGCTCCCCACCGCGGAGTCCGCCGACAGCCTGGTCACCCTGCACGGAGTCCGCAATTTCCGCTGGACCAGCGATTCGACATTTGCTGCCGCGTGGGAGGATCGCCGCTACGACCTGGATCAGGTGGCGACCGCCTGGTATGTGGTGGTGCCGTTCGCCAGGGCCTGGCGGGGACCGGCACACGCCTTTGTCTCGTTCGGATTCGCCGACGGGCGCTACCTGGCCATCTCGATCGAGGCCCGCCGAGAACAGGGCGAAGAGTACGGCCTGTTGAAGGGGCTGCTGCGCCAGTTCGAGCTGCTCTATGTCATCGGGGACGAACGGGACCTCATCGGGCGCCGGGCCATGTATGACGGAACCGATGTCTACCTGTATCCGGTGCGCGCCAGTCGCGCGGCGGTACGCTCGGTCCTGCAGGCGATGCTGGAGCGCGCCAACGCCATTCACGATCGCCCCGAGTTCTATAACACCATCACCAACAACTGCACCTCCAACCTGGTGCGCCACGTCAACCAGCTGGTCCCCGGCCGGATTCCCTCCAGTTGGCGCACCCTGCTGCCGGGTTACAGTGACGAGGTGGTGCACCGGCTTGGGCTGATCGATTCGACCGGCAGCATCGCGGAGGTCCGGGCTCGCTACCGGATCAACGACCGGGCCCGGGCGGCCTGAGACGCGGCGGACTTCTCCGCCCGCATCAGGGAATAGCCGACAGATGGCATCCGGGATAATGTCAAACGCCATTCGGGATCATTGTACAGGCGCGGCCGGTACAGGCGCGGCCGGCATTCGCGATAATTGTCGCAATATTCGGGATCATTGTACGGGCGACCCATCGGGTCGCCCCTACGATGATCCCCCTCATACTTGACAGTCCCCCCCCCCCGGGGTTGTACCGTTAGCCACCCCTCTCGACTTCCCGACGGCAAGCTGTAATCCTCAACCGGGTGGAGCCATGTCAGCTCCGGTACGGTTCTCAGCCCTTCCAGGAAGGCCCATGCTGTCCATCCTGACACTCACCCTTGCCGCGAGCCTCTGCAGCGGCAGCTGCCGGGACGAGGAGCTGCTGGCGCCCCGGGCGGTGCATCCGTTCCAGGCCCTGCTGGTGACCTCGGACAGCCTCTGTGCCCGGATCACCGTCACCGTCTCGGGTACCAGCACCGTGAGTTCCACCTGGCCCAGCACCGCGAGCTGCACCACCAATCTGGTGCTGATCAAGGGCAGCACCCCCAAGTGGGCTGGGTCCACCCGGAAGCTGAGCCTGTTCGTGAAGCTGACCAACAACAGCGGCGGGAGCCTGCAGCTGCCGATCCGCCTCTACCTGCCGACCACGGGGGTCACGGTGTTGACCCCCGCGGGCACGCCGGCGAGCACCGTGGTGGCGCTGAATCCGGACAGCAGCGAGGCGGGCGGGGGGCGGGTGTGGTTCACCGGAGGGACGGGCACGCTGGCCAACAAGGCCTCGACGGTGCTGGACACGCTGCTGTTCACGCTGCAGTCACCGGCGAGCCAGGTGCGGCTGTCGTTCGTGGCCACGGCGAACACGGCGGGCGGAGGGGGGAATCCGCCGCCGTTGCCGAATACCACGGCGACGGTACCTGATGATTCGGTTCACACGATTCGGAGTCCAAGCGATTCGACGTTCCAGTACTTCCGAACCATGGCGGAGGTTCAGTTCCGCACGAACGCAACCCCACAACAGATCGCCGCTCTCCTCACCAAGTACAACGCTCAGGTGGTTGGTGGTAGCACGTGGAGCAACACCTACATCATCATGTATACTGACCCCGGGAATACATGGGCGGCCGTCGTGGCCCAATTACGGCTTCTGGAGAGTGAGCCAGGTGTTCTTCGAGCCATGCCGATGCCCCGCGACATGGGGCCACCCGCACTCGATACCCGTTACCCCTCTGATGGCGCCAGGCTAAGGCGAGCCGATTGGCTCAGCGGAGTCTCCGATACTGTGTGGGCACTTCGCGCTGTCAGGGCGCTTCAGGCTTGGGGCTGCGAGACGGGTAATTACGGCGGCCCACTGGTTCGGGTTGGAGTTGCCGATTTCGGGTTCGACGAGGGGCACCCAGATCTCCTGCCATCGCGGTTGGCGCCACCATTCCGGGCGAGTATCGGTGGCGCGATTACGGAAACCACGACTCAAGTGAAGTTCCAAATCTATCACGGCACCATGGCGGCGGGTGTGCTCACAGGCTTCGGAGACAATGACACGGGAACGGTCGGTACGACGTGGCGCACTGACCTGCGCCTATACGATTTGGGTGCGCAGAGTGTGCGGCGGAACTACGACGAACAGAAGGCTCTCGAACAGGGGTTGGAGGGTGCAGCAAACGACAACCTGCGCATCCTGTCGTTCTCGATAGATGTGCATGCGGACCCGGACACCTTCGCAGGCTCGCGACAAATGGCCACCTTGATCGGAAACGTCAAGAAATACCTTGACGCCGCACCGAACACACTCATCGTGAAGTCGTCCGGGAATGGTGGAGACGGTTCTCATGTTCTTCAGAAGACGGTTGCCGAGGCCAAGAACATGCGGACCCAAGCGCTGCTTGCTGCCCTGATGTCTCTAAGGGACTCGAGCTCACTCTACAAGGACAGAATTCTCATCGTTGGGGCGACCCAGCGGGACGGGCACATTTGGAATGGGTCGACGTTTGTGACTGGAGGTGGCACCGATATCATGGCCCCCGGACGCAACGTGGCTGTACTCGGTCTCCGAGAAGCCGGCTACCCGCAGAGCGGAAACATGCGCCTCGACAACGGCACCTCCATTTCCGCTCCCATGGTCGCCGGGGTCGCTGCGCAGCTCATTGCCATGGATCCGAGCCTGACGCCAGCCGAGGTGAAGCAGTACCTCATTGACGGGGCACAGCGGCGGCTGGATCCGCTCAGTCTCGGTGCGCCAGCGAGTCAAAGCACCGCTGTCATCGGCGCTCCCGAGCCCATCTATCAGTTGGACGCGTATTCATCACTGGTCCAGCTGTCATACTATCGTGGCGGGACGCCCATCTGCGGCCTGCAGGTCAGCACGTTTGGTGACGGTACCGCTCGAAGCCTCAAACTCGACCGCTTCACCCCCCAGACGGTCGCCCTGGACAATTCCGGGTCCGGATACTCGTGGTCAAACTACCCGTTGGGCCTGTCAGTGGCGCAGGGCGGCAGACTGCTGGCCGTATCGGCGCCCGCCGGTCATCTGGTGTGGGACTACTCCTTGGTGAGCGGCGGGTGGGTGCGGACGGCTGCCTTGACCAACACCGATATGCGCACCTACCTGGAGCGCGACACCGCCGAGCTGCTGGCGTCGGGCGCTCGCCGCATTCGCGGCAAGACCTACGGATCGAGTTGGCAGACCATCGACCTCCCGGCGTTGGTCGGCTCCGGAGGTGGCGGGACCTGGGCCCAATACGCGCCCGATGCGAAGCACGCGATTTTCGCAACGGGAGTCGCTTCGGCCTGTGGACACGCCTGGTTGGTGACGCTCCCGCAGGGGCAAGTCACGGGACTGCGTAGCCCGTGTCCGGCGTCCAACTGGGTCGACGTCCCCAGCGACGCTGCATGGGATCCGACTGCGACGCGCTTCATCCTCGCGGAGAGCTACGCCGACAACGCGGGGAACGTGACCGGCTCCTACCGGGCGTTCGCGGTCACCAATGACCGCCCGACACAGCAGGGCACTCCCGAGCTCGAGAACTGGTACTGGCCCGGCGACGCGACCGGGGGATATTCAGGCGCGGTTGCCGAGGGGCACGTTACCGACGCCGACGGAGTGACGGCCACCTGGCTGGAGACGGGATGGTGGAGCAGCAACCTCAACTTCGGGGTGTACGACTGTGAGCCGGTCACCCGCCTCGCGAGTCCGCCATTCACCCTGTTGTTCAACGCCAGGTACCTGGCCGCCAACGATCCGCAGTATCCCGGCTACTGCCAGCCTTCGGTTCAACCACTGGGGCGGCCCGGCGGCGTGGCTGCCCTGTCACCCCCGTCGCGGCGCAGCAGCTTTGGTGTAACTTCGCTGAACGCGCGGAGCGGTACATCCGAGGGAGAACACTGAGGAACGCCAGGCGCTGATAGCTCCGCCTGAACCAGGCCCGACCTGATCATGCGGAGCATCCAGGAGAACATCCTGGAGGTGCTCAAGGCCCGCGCGGAAGAGCCAGGCCCCCCCCTGCTTGACAGCTCCCCCCCCCCCCGGCTGTACCGTTAGCCACCCCCCTCGACTTCCCGACGGCAAGCTGTAATCCTCAACCGGGTGGAGCCTGGCATGTCAGCTCCGGTACGGTTTTCCCAGCCCTTCCAGGAAGGCCCATGCTGTCCCTCATGACTCTCACCCTCGCCGCGAGCCTCTGCAGCGGCAGCTGCCGGGACGAGGAGCTGCTGGCCCCCCGGGCGGCACATCCGGTTCAGGCCCTGCTGGTGACCTCGGACAGCCTGTGTGCCCGGGTGACGGTCACCGTCTCGGGTACCAGCACCATCAGCTCCACCTGGCCCAGCACGTCGAGCTGCACCACCAAGCTGGTGCTCATCAAGGGCGGCAATCCCAAGTGGCAGAGTTCCACCCGGAAACTCAGCCTGTTCGTCAAGCTGACCAACAACAGCGGCGGGAGTC
>CALMOP010000134.1 GCA_937871775.1 uncultured Gemmatimonadota bacterium
GGCCCCATGGTTGGGGCGTCACGGTCTCGGGGTCCTTTCCGAGCTGGCGGCGCTGATGGAGGCGTGGTATGGCGCCGGGCTTGAAGCCCCACCCACCACCCGGTAGACTCGACCCATGGCGTTCCTCGGACTCCTGCTGCTGCTGGCCCTGATGATCCCCATCATGGGCCTGGTCCTCGATTCCCCCGTCGGAAAAGCACTGGCCCGCCGCCTGGAGGGACCTCAGGCCATCCCGCCCAACCTGGCGGAGCTGGCACGCAAGGTCGATTTGCTCGAAGGCGAGGTCGACGACCTGCAGCGAGCCGTCACCACCCTGCAGGAAGAGAACCAGTTCCTGCAGCGGCTCCTGGAGGAACAACCCGGACGGTCCCCGCTGCCGAAACCGAAGTCCTGACCGGATGAGTGGCCCTCCACGGACGGCCCGCCCCGGGTTCCCCGCCGTGATGGTGGCCAGCGGCATCTTCCTGAGCCGGATCTTCGGCTTGGTGCGGCAACGGGTCCTGGCCCACTTCTTGGGGCTGGGTGACGCGGCCGACGCCTTCACCACCGCCTTCCGGATCCCGAATCTGCTGCAGAATCTGCTGGGCGAGGGGGTGCTGTCCGCCTCCTTTATCCCGGTGTACGCCCGGCTGCGGGCCGAGGGACAGGACCGGGAGGCAACCGAGGTCGCCCGGGCGGTGTTCGGCCTGCTGGCCCTGACGGTCTCCGCCATCGTGCTGGGTGGAGTCCTCGCCGCCGGGCCGCTGACCCGAGTGCTCGCGATCGGCTTCCCCGAGGCCAAGCGGGAGTTCACCGAGCAGTTGGTGCGGATTCTCTTCCCCGGCGCCGGCCTGCTGGTCTTTTCGGCCTGGTGCCTCGGGGTCCTCAACAGCCACCGACGGTTCCTGCTGTCCTACACCGCCCCAATCGCCTGGAACCTGGCCATCATCCTCGCGGTGTTGTGGCGCGGCGCGCCGGACCGCCAGGCCGCCACCGCAGCTGCACTGGGGTCGGTGCTGGGTAGCGCCCTCCAGTTCGGCGTCCAGCTGCCGGTCGTCCTCCCGCTGCTGCGGTCCTGGTGGCCGACGCTGGACACCCGGTTGCCGGGCGTCCACACCGTGCTCCGTAACTTCGGCCCGGCACTGCTGGGCCGCGGCGTGGTGCAGATCAGCGTCTTCGTGGACACCATTCTGGCCAGCCTGCTCGGCACCGGGGCGGTGGCCGCGCTGGGAAACGCCCAGGTACTCTACACTCTACCGGTCAGCCTGTTCGGCATGTCGGTGTCGGCCGCGGAGTTGCCGGAGATGTCGAGCGCCACCGGAGACCCGGAGACGGTCGCGGCGGCACTCCGCCACCGGCTGGATCGCGGCCTGGGACAGATCGCCTTCTTCGTGATCCCGACGGCAGCGGTGTTCCTGGCCTTTGGAGGCGTCATCGCGGCGGCGCTGTTCCAGACCGGCCGCTTTTCCGCGGCGGACAGCCAGTACGTGTGGATCGTGCTCGCGGGATCCGCCGTGGGGCTGCTCGCCGCCACCATGGGTCGGCTGTATGCCTCCACCTTCTACGCCCTGCAGGACACCAGAACCCCGCTTCGCTGCGCGTTCATCCGGGTCTTGTTGACCACCCTGCTGGGCTACCTTGCCGCAGTCACCCTGCCGGCGGCATTCCACCTCGAACCTCGCTGGGGCGCCGCCGGACTCACGGCTTCCGCCGGGGTCGCGGGCTGGATCGAGTATATGATGCTGAGCCGTTCGTTGGCCCAACGGATCGGACCGGGTGGGCCTGGAAACGGGCTGCTGCTGCGCTTGTGGACCGCCGCCATCCTGGGCTGCGCCGCCGGCTTGGCTGGCCGGCAGCTGTTTCACGGCTTCGGGCCACTGGGGCTGGCCGTCGGCGTCCTGCTGCCCGCTGGGGCGGTCTACTTTCTCATCGCCGCGGCACTCCGGGTCCCGACCGCGCTGAACCTGGTGCAGCGCTTGCAACGCCGGGCACTGCGCGGGCCAGAGTAGGCGACGGACGGGGGGACGGACGGATCGGGTCACCCGATCATTGCAACGATGCCAGGCATCAGGATGTTCGAAGAGGAGCATGGGGGTGAGTATGCGGGTCAACCATCACCGGGACCATCAACCTCCCGTCCGCCCGTCAGACCGTCTCCTGACGCGCCCCACGCTGGGTTAGAGGACGGCGTATCTTTCGTTGGTGACGACGCCTCTCCCCGAATCCCTGCAGCGCAAGCTGGACACCCTCCCGGACGCCCCCGGCGTGTACCTCTGGAAGGATGCGGCCGGCGACGTGCTCTATGTGGGGAAGGCCAAGCGGCTCCGGGGCCGGGTCCGCAGCTACTTCAGCAACGATCCCGCCGCGAGTGTGAAGCATCAGTTCCTGGTCCGGCAGATCACGGACGTGGAGACCATTGTCGTCAGCAGTGAGGCCCAGTCGCTGCTGCTCGAGAACAATTTGATCAAGGAGTACCAGCCCCGCTTCAACGTCCGCCTCAAGGACGACAAGAGCTACCCCTCCATCGCGGTCACGGTCGCGGAGGAGTTCCCGAGGGTGCTGGTGACCCGGCGCCGGGATATCCCCGGCGCCCGGTATTTCGGCCCCTATACCGATGTGGCGTTGCTGCGGCGGACCCTGGCGGTCGTGCGCCGGCTGCACACCGTGCGGAGCTGCCACGACGACCTGCCCCGCGAGCGCCGCGACCGTCCCTGCCTCGACTACCACATCGGGCGCTGCCGCGCCCCCTGTGTCGGGCTGCAGTCGCGTGAAGACTACCGCCACATGATCGATGAGGTGCTGGACTTCCTGTCCGGGCACACCGCCGACGTCCGCGGCAAGGTCCGGGATGCGATGCTCAACGCCAGCACCGCGCAGGACTACGAGCGGGCCGGCCAGCTGCGAGACCAGCTCCGCTGGCTGGAACAGGTCGAGTCGCCCGCCGCGGTCGAGGTCATCGGTACCGGGGAGGCCGACGTCATGGGCTTCGCCCGCGACGGAGACGATGCGGTCGGGGTGCTGCTGCGGGTGCGGGAAGGCCGGGTGGTGGCCCGGGAACACGCCTTCCTCGAGAACCTCGGGGAGGAGTCCGAGGCCGACATCCTCAGTTTCCTGCTGGTGCGCTCCTACGTCCCAATCTCGGACCGGGTCCGGCGGCTGATTCTGCCATTCCCCCCGGCCGACCAGGACCTGCTGCAGGACCTGCTCCCGGAGACGGAGTGGCAGGTCCCGCAGCGTGGGACCGCCCGCCGCTGGCTGGACCTGGCCGATCAGAACGCGCGGCATCTCATGGAGAGCCTCAGAATCGAGACCTTCGAAACCGATGAGCGGGCCGGTGACCCGGTGTACGCCCTGGGCCGCGATCTGGGCATGAACACGGTGCCCCGCAGCATGATCTGCGTGGACATCTCCACCAACCAGGGCCGCGACACCGTCGGCTCCCTGGTCTGGTTCGAAGCCGGGCGCCCCCGGAAGGCCGAGTACCGGAAGTTCAGGATCAAGGGAGTGGGTCAGCAGGACGACTTCGCCGCCATCCATGAGGTCCTGACCCGATATCTCACCCGCCGGCGTGACGAGCAGAAGCCGCTCCCCGAACTGATTGTGATCGATGGCGGGAAGGGGCAGCTTTCCGCAGCTCAGGAGGCCGCCGCGGCCCTGGGATTGGCCCAGATCCCCATGGCCAGCCTCGCCAAGCGGGAAGAGGAGATCTTCCTCCCCGGCCGGGCCGAGCCGCTCCGGCTGCCGCGACGCAGCCCGTCGCTGCGCCTGCTGCAGCGGTTGCGGGACGAGACCCATCGCTTCGGTCTCGCCTACAACCGCCAGCGCCGCACTGCCCGCACCATCACGTCGGCGTTGCTGAACGTGCCCGGGGTCGGGCCCAATCGCCGTCGGGTCCTGCTGGAGCGGTTCGGCAGCCTGGCAGGGGTGAAGTCGGCCACCCCGGCCGAGATCGCGAGTCTCCCTGGGTTCTCG
>CALMOP010000135.1 GCA_937871775.1 uncultured Gemmatimonadota bacterium
CTGGCCTTCACCGACGGGATCATCGCCGGGGCGGCCACCGACCGGAACGGGCTCCGGCCGTGCCGCTACAAGGTGACCCGGGATCAGCTGGTGGTGGCCGGCTCCGAGGTCGGGCTGGTCGATCTCGACCCGCGCGAGGTGGTCGAGAGCGGCCGCCTGGGTCCCTGCGAGTTCATCGCAGTGGACCTGGCGCACGGGACCGTGCTCCGGAACATGGACGTGAAGCGCCGAGTCGCCTCGCGCCAGCCCTACGGCCAGTGGTGCCGCGACAACATGCAGGTCCTGGCGGCGGACCCCACCCACCGGTTCACGGCCATGGCTCCGGACATGCTGGCCCGGCAGCAAGTCGCCTTCGGCTACGGCAACGAGGAACTGCGATTCGTGCTCGAAGCGATGGGAGGCAGCGGCGCGGATCCGGTGTGGAGCATGGGTGATGACGCCCCGATTCCGCCGCTGGCCCGGACCCCGGTCCCCCTGTACTCCTACTTCCGGCAACGGTTCGCCCAGGTGACCAACCCCCCGATCGACCCGCTGCGCGAGTCGGTCGTGATGTCACTCCGCATCCACATGGGCAAGCACGGCTCGCTCCTGCTGGAACAGCCGGGGCTGGCGGGTGTGCTCCGGGTCGACCATCCGATCCTGCTCGACGAGGAGATGGCCGCGCTCCGCAACACCCCGGGGTTCTCCTGCGTCACCCTGCCGACCGTGTGGCCCGCCGCGGAGGGACCCGAGGGTCTTCGGGTGGCCCTCGACCGCCTGTGCGCCGGCGCCGAACACGCGGCGCGGAACGGGGCCAGACTGCTGGTGCTCTCCGACCGCTCAGTGGATGCCGAGCAGGTCCCCATCCCTTCCCTGCTGGCCCTGGGCGCGGTCCGCCGGCACCTCATGGACGGCGGGCTCCGGATGCGCCTCGGGCTGGTCGTGGAAACCGCCGACGCCTGGGACATTCACCACTTTGCCACCCTGATCGGCTACGGCGGGGAGGTGGTCTATCCCTGGCTGGCGCTGCAGTCGGTGTCGGCGCTGTTCGCCGAGCCGGCAGTCGACGAAGCCGCGGAGGCGCCGCGGGGAGAGAAGCGCAAGGGTCGCTACGACGTGGCCAACCGCCCCAGCCCCGAGGAGTCCCGGCGGCGCTTCCGCGCCGCGGCCGAGAAGGGGCTGCTGAAGATCATGTCGAAGATGGGCATCTCGGTGCTGCCCTCGTACAACGGGGCCCAGATCTTCGAATGTCTCGGGCTGGGCCGGGAGGTGGTGCAACGGTGTTTCCGCGACACCGACTCCGTTATTGGCGGCATCGGCCTCGAGGAGCTCGCGGAGGACGCGCTCGCCCGACATCGGATGGCGTACGGGATCGAGGCAGCAACCGCGGAGTTGAGCGTGCCCGACTACGGTCGCATCCGGTTCCGGAAGGACGGGGAGGAGCACGCGTGGGCACCGGCGGTCGTGGTCGCCCTGCAGAAGGCGGTGGGCGGGGGAAAGAGCCGCAAATCCGCGGATACCGGGGCGCGGGTCTCCGACGCGGAGACCTGGAAGGCCGGCTATGCCAGGTTCAAGGAGTTTGTCCATCGGGGGGAGGAGCGGCGACCCTGCACCCCCCGGGATCTCCTCGGCTTCCGGAGTGGGACCCCGATCCCGCTGGATGAAGTGGAGCCGGCCGAATCCGTCATGCGCCGGTTCGTGTCGTCGGGCATGTCCCTGGGAGCGTTGTCTCCCGAAGCCCACGCCACGATTTCGATCGCGATGAACCGGATGGGGGCCCGCTCCAACTCCGGCGAGGGAGGCGAGGATCCGTTCAACTACACCCCGCTGCCCAACGGGGACCGGGTGGACAACCGGGTCAAGCAGGTCGCCTCGGGGCGGTTCGGGGTGACGACCGAGTACCTGATCCGCGCCGAAGAACTCGAGATCAAGATCGTCCAGGGTGCCAAGCCCGGCGAAGGAGGGCAGCTGCCCGGCCACAAGGTCACCGAGCTGATCGCGCGGTTGCGGCACGCCGTGGTCGGAGTACCCCTGATCTCGCCGCCACCGCATCACGACATCTACTCCATCGAGGATCTGGCGCAGCTCATCCTGGACCTCAAGACCGTGAATCCCCGGGCCCGGGTTGGCGTGAAGCTGGTAGCCGAGAGCGGGGTCGGCACCGTCGCGGCCGGGGTGGCCAAGGCCTATGCAGACTACGTCCTGATCGCAGGCCACAGCGGTGGCACCGGGGCGTCGCCACTCTCTTCCATCAAGCACGCCGGCAGCCCCTGGGAACTGGGCCTGGCGGAGACCCAGGCCACCCTGGTCGCAAACAGTCTCCGACATCGGATCGAGGTCCGTACCGACGGCGGCTTCAAGTCCGGCCGTGACGTGGTGATCGCCGCGCTGCTGGGGGCCGAGTCCTATGGCTTCGGCACCGCGCCGCTGGTGGCGATCGGCTGCGCCATGGCCCGCCAGTGTCATCTCAACACCTGTCCCACCGGAGTGGCTACCCAGCGGGCCGACCTCAGGGCCAAGTTCTCAGGTACACCGGACCAGGTGGTCACCTTCTTCAGCTTCGTGGCGGAACAGGTGCGGGAGATCCTGGCCCAACTGGGGTACCGCAGTCTCGAGGAGGTCGTTGGCCGGGCCGACCTGCTGGAACGGGTCGAACGGCCCGACGTTCCCCGGGCCCAGATGCTCGACCTCTCGATGCTCATGACCTCCGCGGTCCCGACCGCCGGGACCGCGAGCCGACGACTGCTGCCGCGCAACGACCGCCCCGGGGTGATCTACCTCGACGACGAGATCCTGGAGGAATGCGCCAGCCACATCGAGCAGCGCCTGCCGTTCTCGGGGTTCTACGACATCCGCAACCATCATCTCTCGGTCGGGGCCCGGGTGGCCGGGGTGATCGCGTCCCGATATGGCGACGCGGGCCTCAATCCGGGCCAGCTGCAACTCCGGTTCCGCGGCAGCGCCGGACAGAGCTTCGGGGCCTTCGCGATCCGCGGCATGCACCTCGACCTCGAGGGTGAGGCCAACGACTACGTCGGCAAGGGCCTCTCGGGCGGTGACATCAGCATCCGGCCGTTCCGGCAGGCCGCCTATGTGCAGGCGACGCACGAGAACACCATCGTCGGCAACACCTGTCTCTACGGAGCCACCGGCGGCAGGCTGTTCGCCGCGGGCCAGGCCGCCAGCCGGTTCGCGGTGCGGAATTCCGGTGCCACCGCGGTGATCGAGGGCGCCGGCAACCACTGCTGCGAGTACATGACCGGCGGACTGGTGCTGGTGCTGGGACGGACCGGGCGGAACTTCGGCGCCGGCATGTCGAACGGTATCGCCTATGTGCTGGACGAAACCGGTGACTTCCTCGGCCGGGTCAATGCGGACATGGTGCGGGTGGACCAGTGCGATCCGGAAGACCTGGAACGGATCCTGTCGTTGATCCACGAACACCAGGAGCGGACCGGCAGCGCCCGGGCCAAGCAGCTCATCGAGCAGTTCGCCCAGGTCCAGAGCCTGTTCCGCAAGGTGGTCCCCAACACCACTCCGACCGCACCGGTGCCGGACTCGCTGCCCGCCCTGCCGACCCCTGAGTTGGCGCCGGTGTCGGCGTAGTTGGTGGCGAGGGGGCGAGGGCGAGAAGGCGCGGGGTGCGGTGCGACATCCCGTGGCAATATGAGGGAAGGGCGGCTTGACTCGTCTGGTAACGAGTATAACTTGCTGGACAACAAGCAAGTCACATGACAGCCGCAGCCAACCCCGCCCCTCGCGCCGACCGCGAGCGCAACGCCCCCCGCAGCAGGGAGGCAATTCTGGACGCGGCCGAACGGTTGTTCGCCGCCCGGGGGTACGAGGCCACCAGCCTCAGCGATGTCGGTGCAGAAGCCGGCGTCTCCCGCGGAACACCGGGCTACTTCTTCGGTGCCAAGGCGCAGCTGTACCGGGCAGTCCTGGAACGCTGCCTGGGGCGGGTACGGCAGGCGGTGCGCAGCGGGCGCGAGCGGGCCCTGGCCAGTCGGGAGCCGCCCGAGGTGGTGCTCCGCGGGGCGGTGGGCGAGTACTTCGATTTCATCCTTGCCAACCCCGACTTCGTGCGGCTGCTGGAGCGGGAGGCCCTGGATGGTGGCCGCCATCTTGCTAGTCTGCCACCCCATCTGGAGGCCGCCCAGGAGGCGCTGGAAGCCATCGTGGCCGAGCTGGCCATCGACCCCTCCGGGGAGACCGAAGCCCGGCACCTGATGCTCAGCATGCTGGCCCTGTCCTGGTTCCATGTGGTCCACGGGCCCACGGTGCTCCGGGGCTTGGCACTGGAGCCAGACAGTCCGGTGTTCCTCGAGGAACGCCGGCGCCATGTGGTGGATCTGATCGTGCGGGGGGCGCGGGACCGGGTCGGGACCCGACCAGAGGCCCCGGGGGCCCCCGGATAATTCATTGATCTGCGCGCTGGGCCGATTTCGGACGACTAGAGGAGGCTCTACCCCATGACGAACGTGCTCACTCCGGAAACCGCCGCGCCTGCCGGCGGGCTAGCGACCGAGAAGGAAGCCCGGGAAGTCGCCGAGGCGGCCCGGGAACGGGACTGGCAGGCCCCCAGCTTCGTGCGGCAGCTGTTCGAGGGCAACTTCCAGATCGGCCTGATCCATCCGTACCCTGAGCCCAAGCCGGAGGATGTGGAGCGGGCCCGGCCATTCATGGAGCGGCTCGAGCGGTTCATGCAGGAGCGGGTCGACAGCGATCGGATCGACCGCGAAGCGAAGATACCGGCCGAGGTGATCCAGGGCCTCAGGGAACTGGGCGCCTTCGGCATCAAGATCCCCGAGGAGTACGGCGGGTTGGGGCTCTCCCAACTGATGTACACCAAGGCGATCGGACTGGTCACCAGCCAGGACGGCAGCATCACCGCGCTGCTGTCGGCGGCGCAGTCGATCGGGGTTCCGACGCCGCTCAAGCTGTTCGGCACCCCGGAACAGAAGAAGAAGTACCTGCCCCGCCTCGCCAAGGGGGCCATCTCCGCGTTCGCCCTGACTGAGGCCAATGTCGGCTCCGACCCGGCCGGACTCGCCACTCTCGCGGAGCTGTCCGCGGACGGGACCCACTATGTCCTGAACGGGGAGAAGCTCTGGTGCACCAACGGGACGGTGGCGGAACTGTTCGTGGTGATGGCGCGGACCAGCGGCAGGAAGATCACCGCCTTCATCGTGGAGCGCGACTGGCCGGGCGTCGAGGTGGTGCAGCGGCTGCATTTCCTCGGGCTCAAGGGCATCGAGAACGGGGTCATCCGGTTCACCAACGTGAAGGTGCCGGTCGACAACGTCATCTGGGGAGTGGGCAAGGGACTGAAGCTGGCCCTGATCACCCTCAACACGGGCCGACTGACGCTGCCGGCATCCTGCGTCGCGGGGGCCAAGCGCTGCCTGGAGATCGTGCGTCTCTGGGCCAGTACCCGGGTGCAATGGGGCCAGGCGGTCGGCAAGCACGACGCCATCGCCCAGAAGATCGGCCGGATGGCGGCCGAGACCTTCGCCATGGAAGCCATCAGCGACCTGGCCAGCCTGATGGCGGATCAGGGCAACCGGGACATCCGTCTCGAAGCGGCGATCGCCAAGATGTACAACACCGAGATCGGCTGGCGCATCGTGGATGACACCCTGCAGATCAAGGGTGGCCGCGGCTACGAGACGGCGGACAGCCTGCGGCAGCGGGGCGAGCGCCCCGATCCGGTGGAGCGGATGGTGCGGGATTTCCGTATAAACCTGATCTTCGAGGGCTCCAGCGAGATCATGCGGCTGTTCATCGCGCGGGAAGCAGTGGACACCCACCTCAAGGTCGCCGGTGCCCTGATCGATCCCAAGTCCTCGACCGGGGAGAAGCTCAATGCCCTGGTCAAGTCGGCCGTGTTCTACGCCCTCTGGTATCCCCGGCTGTGGCTGCCCTTCAAGGGCTGGCTGGGCTATGGGGAGTTCGGATCGCTGGGCCGGCATCTCAGGTTCGTGGAACGCTCCAGTCGGCGCCTGGCGCGGAGCCTGTTTCACTGCATGATCCGGTTCGGACCGAGGCTGGAGAAGCGGCAGGCGGTGCTGGGGCGGCTGGTGGAGATCGGTGCCGAGCTGCTGGCCATCTCGGCGGCCTGCACCCGGGCCCAGATGCTGACCCGGAAGAACCCGAGCGACTCCGGGCCACGGGAACTCGCGGACACCTTCAGTCGTCAGGCTCGGCGCCGGGTGGCGGAGAAATTCCACGCCATCTGGTTCAACGACGACATCGCCACCTACGCCACGGCGCGACGCTTCCTCGACGGCGAGTTCGCCTGGCTGGAAGCAGGGATGGTTCGCCGCCCCTAGGCGGAGCGGAGCGGACCACCCGGCGGGGCGGGCCCCTGGGCCCGCCCCGCCGTCGTTTTGGCCGCTCGCGACGGCCGGCTGGAGGTGAACGGCGACGCTTTCGAGAGCGTCCCCGCGACCTGCCGTGGTCCTTCTCCACCGGCGACCGCCCCCTTACTCTACGGGGGAGATCTGGCCCAACGATTCTCGCCGTCCAGCAACGGAAGGCCCATGCGGCAGCACGCCGTCCTCCTCGCGGGACTCGCCATTCTGGGGCTCCCCGGACCCCGCCCCACCAGCCCGCCCCCGGCGCCCCCCATCGCGGTGGTGGTCCATCCCGATAATCCTACCGACGACCTCACCCTGGAGGAGTTGCGGCGGCTGTACCTGGGCCGCAGCACCACCTTCGGGGACGGGACCAGCGTAGTCCTGCTGGAATTACCCGGGCTGCGGCGGGCCTTCTACAAGGCCGCGCTGGGGATGGCCGAGGATCGCGTGCGACGACACTGGGTGACGATCGCCTTCCAGGGGGACCTCGCGATCCCGCCGCGGGAAGTCACTGCGGTCGCCGCGATGCTGAGCGAGGTGGCATCCACCCGCGGCGCCATCGGGTTTCTGGCGTCCACCGACGCGGACGAATCGGTCAAGGCGCTCACCATCGATGGGCTCCACCCCGGCGATGCCGGGTATCCCCTCCACTGAGCCGACCCATGATCCGCCCAGTCTCCCGGCTGTCCGCGCTGCTGCTTACCGTGACTGCCTGCCCACTCGGGGCCCAGCAGCTGCACCTGCACAACTTCGCCGACCTGCGGTTCCAGACCGCGGCTACCGACGCCGATCACGCCAGTTTCACACTGGGCCAGTACGACATGCATGTCACCGCGCAGCTGCCGAACCACGTGTCGTTTCTGAGTGAGGTCGTGTTCGAGAGCGCCGACGGGGAGTTCGGCGTCGATGTGGAGCGGCTGATCGCCACCTGGACCCCCAACCCGCGGCTCTCCCTGGCGATCGGCAAGCACCATACCCCCTTCGGCTACTGGAACAACGCCTTCCACCATGGCGAGCTGATCCAGCCCACCATCGACCGGCCGCTGCTGTACGACTTCGAAGACGACGGCGGGCCGTTGCCGATCCATACTGTCGGGCTCCAGGCCTCGGGGCGCGACCTGACGTCGCTCCACCTCGGTTTCGATGCGCTGCTGGGGAACGGCATCGGCTCGGACCCCACCCAGGACAACGATGACCACAAGTCGGCAACCCTGAGCCTGTACAGCCAGTTGACCAGCCGGCTCCGGGTCGGTGGATCGGCCCATCTCGACCGGGTCTCGGCCGGTGTGCCCAACCTGGCCGGGGGTACAGTCACCGTGCCGATTGATGTCCGGATGTTGGGCGGCTACCTGGCCTTCACCGGCAGCAGTCTGGAGCTGATCGGGGAATTCCAATGGATTCAGCATGACGACGACACCTCCCCCGCCCGGACCACCTGGGGATACGTCGGTTATGCCGGCTACCGACTGGGCAACGTGGTACCGTACGTCCGCTATGACCGGATCGATTATCCGACCAGTGATCCCTGGTTCGTTCCCCTCGACTGGTGGTCCGGCGGAGTGGGACTGCGCTATGATCTGGGAGCCAACGCGGTGGTGAAGCTCGAAGGCCGGCGCAGCTCGCTCCAGGGCGATAAGGAGCGGAACCAGTTCGTGGCCCAGTTCGCGGTGGGGTTCTAGCCGGTGGGTCGGCTCCGGGCCTCGACCGGACGCTTCGCGGGGCTGGACTTCCGGCGCCAGATGATGGTGCTGGCGACCCTGGTGGGCGTGGCCTTCGGCCTGGTCCTCCTGATCACCGCGGTCGCGGGTCTGATCAACGCCCGGTACCTGCGTCAGATCCAGCGGCAGCATTATCCATCGGTCGAACTCCACCAGGTGCTGCTCGAGGCTCTGGGCACGGTCCAGGGACGCCTGCAGAGCGCGGTCTCCCTCGGCGACCGGGACTGGCTGGAGAAGGCGGACAGCGCCCAGGACGCGTTCGTGGCCGCGATCGACAGGGCCCGTCGCAACTCCGACCTCGACAGCGCCGCGCTGTCCACCCTGAAGCAGCAGTTCACCGCCTACTACCGGCAGGCCCGGACCGCGAGCGCCCAGCTGCTGACGCCCGGCGCCCCGCCGAAACTGGGGCTCGAACTGCGCACCATCGCGGCCGCGTATCGCACTTTGAGGGGCCAACTCCAGGCCACCGCGGCCAATGACTCGATCGCGATCGCCACGGCCTTCGGCCGGGCCAGCGAGGCACAGCGCGCCGGCTGGGTCGCCAGCAGCCTGGTGACCCTGCTGTTTCTGACCGCCGTGGTCTTCCTGGCCCGCTTGCTGACCCGTCACGTGGCCCGGACCCTCACTCACCCGCTGGATCAGGCGGTGCAGGTGGCTCATCGGCTGGCACTGGGCGACCTGGACGCCCAGATCCAGACCGATACCCCCGGCGAAGTGGGCAAGCTGCTCCGGGCCATGCAGGGGATGGTGGACTACCTCAGGGAAATGTCGCGGGCCGCCGATGCCATCGCCGAGGGCGACCTGACGGTGCAGGTCGTCCCGCGCTCCACGCAGGACCGGTTCGGCGTGGCCTTCGCCCGGATGGCGCAGGCCCTGGCCGAGACCGCCGGCGTGGCCGACCGGATCGCCGGCGGGGAGCTCACGGTACGGGTGCAGCCCCGGGGACCCAACGACCTGTTCGGGAACGCGCTGGTGCGGATGATCGCGCGCATCAGCGGCGTGATCCAGGACATTCGGCGGCACGCGGTGGGGCTGGCGGCCCAATCGGCTTCGCTGACCGACGCGTCCAAGAGCCTGGCGGAGACGGCCCGGGCGGAGACCCGGAGCGTGGAAAGCATGGCGGGGGTGCTGGTCACCCTCAACCAGGCCACCACCCGGAACATCGACAGCGGCCACCAGCTGCAGGACACCGCCGAACAGGGAACCGTCGCGGCCTCGGCGTCAGGACGGGCGATGCAGGATACGGTCGAGGCCATGCTGCGGATCACGGACCGGCTGGAGTTCATCGACGGTGTGGCTCACCAGACCAACCTGCTCTCCCTGAATGCCGCGATCGAGGCGGCCCGGGCCGGCGATCAGGGCCGCGGCTTCGCGGTCGTCGCCACCGAGGTGCGCGACCTCGCCGACCAGACCCTCAAGGCCGCCCACGAGATCCGGCGACTGAACGGCGACAGCCGGGAAGCCGTCGCCCGATCGCGCGAGACGCTGGGGATTCTCCTGAGCGGGATTCGTGACACCGCCGACCGGATCCAGGCGGTGGCGGCCGCCACCGCGGAGCAGGCCCGTTCTCTGGGCGTGGTGGACGAGTCGTTCCGGACTCTCGACTCGATCGCCCGGCGCAACGCCACTGCCGCAGAGGAGCTGTCCGGGATGGCCCAGGCCATGTCGGCCAAGGCCACCGGGCTGGAGGAGACGGTACGGTTCTTCCGTACCCCGTCCGACTGAGCGGACCGGCCGACCCGACGCTACATTGAGGCGATCCGGCGCCGCCTGGTCGCCGCGCCCAGTCGAGGAGTGTCAGCCATGGCCATCGCGGAAGGTCGGACCCTGCCCTTCGTGGGCCCCGAGACCGTCGAGGTGCAGCTGCTGGAAACGTTCGAGTACGCCGGCCCCGATCAGGAGATCGTCACCGAGACCGAGGAATTCAGCGCGGTCTGCCCCTACAGCGGATTGCCGGACTTTGCCCGGCTCAGCATCCGCTACATGCCGGCGCAGCGGTGCATCGAGCTCAAGAGCCTGAAGTACTACATCACCAGCTACCGCAACGTAGGCATCTTCCAGGAACACGCGACCGCCAAGATCGCCGAGGACCTGGCCCGGGTCCTCAGCCCCCAGTGGATCGAGGTGCGGACGGTCTACAACGTCCGGGGCGGTTTCCTGACCACGTCCACCGTCCGCCTCGGCCCGACCCCGGCACCCGCCCGGTAACCCCGTAGCGCTCCAGCCCGGCGCTGGGCCGGCCCGGTGCCGGCGCGGTCACCGAGGCCCGGGGTCTCCGCGACGGCAGGTTGGCCAGCTCCCACGCCATCACTGCTTCGGCGGCTCTGCCAGTCCCTGCAATCGCCCTCCAGCAACGCCTCCAGGGCTGGGCTGTCAGCAAGGGAACCTGATACTCCGGGCTCCGATCTCCCCGGCCAATCCCCCCATTCCGTCCCCCGGCCCGGCTGGGCTATCTTTGCCGCGCCTGCCACGCAGGGACCCGATTCAGGAGCGCCGTGTGCCCAAGGAATCGCTGACCGTCACCGACAATCGTACCGGCAAATCCTACGAGCTCGCCGTGAGTGAGGGCTGCATCAAGGCCGCCGACCTGCGCCAGATCAAGGTGGCCGACGATGACTTCGGGCTGATGGCCTACGACCCGGCGTACCTCAACACCGCCAGCTGCCGCAGCGCCATCACTTTCATCGATGGCGACCGGGGCATCCTCCGCTACCGCGGGTATCCGATCGAGCAGCTGGCCGAAAAGGCCAGCTTTCTCGAGGTAGCCTACCTGCTGTTCGAGGGGGAACTGCCCACCCGGGCCCAGCTCGACAAATGGGAGGAGGACGTCCGCTATCACACCTACGTCCACACCAACATCATCAAGTTTCTCGAGGGCTACCGCTACGACGCCCATCCCATGGGCGTGCTGCTCGGCGCGACCGCCGCGCTCTCGACCTTCTATCCGGAGGCCAAGAACATCGAGGATCCAACCAGCCGCTACCTGCAGCGGGTCCGCCTGATGGCCAAGATCCCGACCATCGCCGCGTTCGCATTCCGGCACTCGCGCGGGCTGCCGTTCGTGTTTCCGCGCAACGATCTCAGCTACATCGGCAACTACGTGAACATGACGTTCGAGATCGGCGGGCAGCACGAGCCCAACCCGGTGCTGCAGCGGGCCCTGGAGATCCTGCTCATTCTCCACGCCGACCACGAGCAGAACTGCTCCACCAGCGCGGTGCGGGCGGTCGGGTCCTCCCATGTGGATCCGTTTTCCGCGGTGTCGGCGGGGATCGCGGCGCTGTACGGACCGCTCCACGGCGGCGCCAATGAGGCGGTGCTCTCGATGCTGGACGACATCGGGGAGAAGCGGAACATCCCCGCTTTCATCGCCGAGGTGAAGGCAGGGCACGGCCGCTTGATGGGCTTCGGGCACCGGGTCTACAAGTCCTACGACCCGCGGGCCAAGCTGATCAAGCAGGTAGCCTATGACGTATTCGAACAGACCGGACTCAATCCGAAGCTCGAGATCGCGCTGGAACTCGAGAAGATCGCGCTGGAGGACGACTACTTCATCAAGCGCAAGCTGTACCCCAATGTGGACTTCTATTCCGGCCTGATCTACCAGGCCATGGGCTACCCGACCGACTATTTCACCGTCCTGTTCGCCATCGGCCGGCTCCCGGGCTGGGTCGCCCAGTGGGAGGAGATGCTGCGCGACAAGGAGCAGAAGATCGCCCGACCCCGGCAGATCTACACCGGCTACGACAGCCGCGAGTTCGTCCCGATGGCCATGCGGGGGTGAGGGGCAATCGGGGAATCGGGGGGATGGGGGATTGCCGATTGCTGATTGCTGAATGCTGAATGCCGATTGCTGATCGCGGAGTACTGAGAGCCGGAGGACACCATGGGCGTGGAGTCGGCCCCGACCAGCGAGGCTGATCTCGACGAGCGGCTCTCCCGCCCCACCGAGGGTGTCATCGAGGTCCTTCAGCAGCAGGGGGGGGACCTTCTCCTGCTGGGTGCCGGCGGCAAGATGGGGCCCAGTCTGGCACGAATGGCCCGGCGGGCCCTGGACCCTCGGCACCGGGTCGTCGCGGTGTCCCGCTTCTCGGACCCCACAGCGAAAACTGCCCTGGAAGCTTCGGGCGTGGAGACCATAGCGGCCGACCTGAGCGATCCCGCCGCCGTCCGGGCCCTGCCCGATTTCCCCAGCATCATTCATATGGCCGGACAGAAGTTCGGCACCAGTGCCGCGCCGCACACCACCTGGCTCATGAACGCCGGGGTCGCGGCCCTGGTAAGCGCCCGATTCTCCGGCCGTCGACTGGTGGTGTTCTCCACCGGCAACGTGTATCCGCTGGTACCGATCGGGAGCGGCGGTGCGCGGGAGTCGGACCCGGTGGGGCCGGTGGGCGAATATGCCCGGAGCTGCCTGACCCGGGAACGGCTGTTCGAGACGGCGGCGGCCGCGGGCTCCCGGGTCGCCATCGTACGCCTCAACTATGCCAACGACCTGCGCTACGGGGTGCTTGTCGACACCGCCCGCCGGTTGTGGTCGGGGGAGCCGATCCCGCTGACGATGGGTCACGTGAATGTCATCTGGCAGGGTGACGCCAACGCCCGCGCCCTGCAGTGCCTCGGAATTGCCGGCAGTCCGGCAACGGTGCTGAACCTGACTGGACCCGAAACCCTGAGCGTCCGTCGGCTGGCGGAGGAACTGGGACTCCGACTGGGACGACCACCACGGTTCGAGGGGACCGAGGCCCCCGACGCCCTCCTCAGCAACGCGGCTCGATCGGTGGAGTTGTTCGGGCCGCCGACGGTCGCACTCCCCACGTTGCTGGACTGGGTCGCCGGCTGGCTGCTGCAGGGCGGGCGGCTGCTCGGCAAGCCCACCCACTTCGAGGAGCGGGCGGGGCGGTTCTAGCAGCCGCGCCGCCGCTCAATTCCAATGACCGATCTCCGCCGCCACCTGCTCGCCGGACAGGTGATCCCCGCCCATCCCCTGGCCCTCACCGCCACCCGCCGCCTCGATGAGCAACGCCAGCGGGCCCTGACCCGGTACTATGTCGCGGCCGGCGCCGGCGGCATCGCCGTCGGGGTGCACACCACCCAGTTTGCCATCCGGGATCCCCGTCACGGGCTGTTCGAGCCGGTCCTGAGTCTCGCTGCCGAGACAATCAGAGTCGAGCTGGCCCGGGCGCCGCGCCCCCTGGCCCGGATCGCCGGTGCGATGGGACGGACCGAGCAGGCGGTGCGCGAGACCACCATCGCCGCCCGACTGGGCTATGACGCCGTGCTGCTTTCGCTGGCGGGCTGGCAGGAGGACTCCGACGTGGCGATGCTCGAGCACTGCCGGGCCGTGGGCGAGGTCCTGCCGCTGTTCGGCTTCTACCTTCAGCCCGCCGTGGGCGGCCGGGTGCTGGGGTACGGCTTCTGGCGCCGGTTCGCCGAGCTGCCTGCGGTGGTGGCCATCAAGATCGCCCCGTTCAATCGTTACCAGACCCTGGACGTGGTACGCGCGGTGGCTGACAGCGGCCGCACCGACATCGCCCTCTACACCGGCAACGACGACAACATCATCATCGACCTGCTGACCCGGTTCCGGACCGGCACGGCACCGCGCCGTATCGTGGGCGGACTGCTGGGGCAGTGGGCGGTCTGGACTCACCGCGCGGTGGAATGGCAAGCCAGATTGCGGGAGGAGGACATCCCGGGCCCGGGCTGGCTGGAGCTCGCCCCCGCACTCACCGATGCCAATGGCGCGATCTTCGACGCCGCGCACGGCTTCCGCGGCTGCCTCCCGGGGATCCACGAGGTCCTGCGGCGCCAGGGACTGCTGGCCGGCACCTGGTGTCTGGATCCGCACGAAGGACTTTCGCCCGGACAGCGGGAGGAGATCGATCGGGTCCTGGCCCGCTACCCCGGGTTGACCGATGACGACTTCGTGGCCGAGGGCCGGGACCGGTGGCTGCGGCCCTGAGGCTTGACAGGTGTATATCGATATGATATCATGTCGATACCACTTTTCCACGAGGGTACAGCGGTGATTCGGGAACAGGAGCGGAGCGGACTGTCCGGGGTCCTCATGATCGTGCTGCTGTTGGCGGCGACCGGATTCGGGATCGTCAACGTGCTCGGCGCGGCCCGAGACCAGTCGATCGGCTCTCTGCTGGGCTGGCTGCTGGCGCTGGCGTTTGTCTTGTTCCTCTGGGCCGGCCTGTTCACCGTCCAGCCCAACCAGGGCAAGGTGCTGCAGCTGTTCGGGAGCTATGCGGGCACCATCCGGGCCGCAGGACTGTGGTGGGCCAACCCCTTCTACACCAAGAAGGCGATCTCGCTGCGGGTGCGGAACTTCGAGACCACCAAGCTGAAGGTGAATGACCACAACTCCAACCCGATCGAGATCGCGGCGGTGGTGGTCTGGCAGGTGACCGACACGGCGGAAGCGCTGTTCGAGGTCGACAACTACGAAGACTACATCAAGGTCCAGAGCGAGTCGGCGCTGCGGGGGCTGGCGAACCAGTATCCCTACGACGCCCACGAGGAAGGTATCATGTCGCTCTCGACCCACACCGCCGAAGTGGCCGAGAAACTCAAGGGCGAGATCCAGGAACGGCTGGCCAAGGCCGGTGTCCGGGTGCTCGAGGCCAGGATCAGCCACCTGGCATACGCTCCCGAGATCGCCGGCGTGATGCTGCGCCGACAGCAGGCCACCGCCGTGATCGCGGCCCGCCAGAAGATCGTCGAAGGCGCCGTCGGCATGGTGGAACAGGCCCTGGACATGCTCAACCAGAAGCAGATCGTGCACCTGGACGAGTACCGAAAGGCCACCATGGTCAGCAACCTGCTGGTGGTGCTCTGCTCGGAACAGGCCACCCAGCCTGTCGTCAATACCGGCACCCTGTACGCCTGAGTCGGACCGTGGCGGAACGGAAGGCCTTCCTCCTGCGGATCGAACCGGAGCTCTACGGCGCCCTGCAACGGTGGGCGTCGGACGAACTCCGCTCGCTGAATGGCCAGATCGAGTTCCTGCTGCGCCAGTCGCTCAAGCAGGCCGGGCGGGCCCCGGGGGGCGCTCGGCCGCGCCGGGAGGCCTGAGGGTGTGCCGAGTCCTGCTGCTGGGCCTGACTCTGATCCCGGGGTCGACGCAGGCCCAGCAGGCCGACTCGGGCACATTCCGCCTGTATCAGGGCGCGGCGGAGGTAGGCTGGGAGAGCTATGGGCGGGAGGCCGGGAGCTTCCGCCAGGAGGTCGTGGTGCCCAGCCTGAATCTTCGGCTGCGGAGCCACGTCACCCGCACCGGCGCCGGCGGCTTCCTGGGCATGGCGCTGAGCCAGTCCAACGGCGCCGGTGACTCGGTCAGAGTCGAGTACTCCGCGGAGCCGGTGGGAGACTCCGTGGTGGTCACCCTGCGTCGGGGGGAGAACACGGTGCGGCACGCGGTGGGCGGCGGTTTCGATGGGGTGCTGCCTCCGCAATCGGTCGCCGCGTTCGTTGACCTGGTCGAACTGACGGCGGGCCACGACAGCACCTTCCGGCTGCTGGTCGCAGGCCCCGATTCGGTCATGCCGGCGAAGGTTCGCTGGGTGGGAGACACCGCGCTGGTGGAGTTCGCCGGCCTGGAGATCCGGCAGATCTTCGATCACGGAAGGGTCGTCGAAGTCATGGTTCCGATCCAGCGGGTGCGGGCGGTTCGTGGGCCTCCCTCCGACAGTCTCGCCAGCAGAGCGGCCGCGGGGCGCCCCGTCCCCGACTACCGCGCCCCGCCGGCGGCGCGGTACAGCGCCCTCGAAGCGCGGGTCCCGGTCGTGTCTCCGACGGACAGCTTTTCGCTGGGCTGTACCCTCACCCTGCCCGGGTCGGGGCGGCGTCCGTTCCCCGCCGCCGTCACCATCACGGGATCCGGCGGTCAGACCCGGGACTCGGAGCTGTGGCCGCTGCTGCGGGGCTATCGCCCCTTCCGCCAGATTGCCGAGCGGCTGGCGGAGGCCGGCATCGCGGTCCTCAGGTGCGATGATCGCACCACCGGCAGCAGCACCGGCCGGCTCGATTCGGCCACCACCGCCGATCTCGCCGGGGACACCCGGGCCCAGTTGAGCTGGCTTCGGGCCCGGCCGGAGATCGACCGCCGCAGGATTGGGGTGATCGGGCACAGCGAAGGCGGCATGATTGGCCCGATGATCGCCGTGGACGATCCGACCGTGGCCGCCGTGGTGATCATGGCCGGTCCGGCCAAGCCCGGCACCGAGGTGCTGGTGGACCAGGCGCGGTGGCCGATCGAAACGGCGCCCGGACTCACCGACTCGGTCCGGCAGGCGAAGCTGGCCGAGGTGGAGGCAGCGGTGCGGGCCGACTCGACGCCTGGTCGACCGTGGATGGCCTGGTTCCGGCGGTATGATCCGCGGGAGACCGCCCGGCGGCTCAAGACGCCCACCCTCATTCTGCAGGGGGCGCTGGACCGCCAGGTGACAGCCGGGCAGGCGGATACCCTGGCCGCGGCGATCCGATCGGCCCCCAACCCCGACGTCACGGTGCGGATCTTTCCGGGACTCAATCATCTCTTTCTGATCACGGCGGGCGACGGTTCCCCCGGCGAGTACTCCACGCTCAGGGAGGTCGCGGTTCCTGCGGAGGTGCTGGATACGCTGGCAGGCTGGTTGGGCGCGCGGCTGGTTGCCCGGCACTGAGGGAGGGGCGGGGGACGGCCGGATCCACGCCCCGCCGGGGCTGAGGATCTGCTCCAGCTTTCCGGCCATTCAGGGTCCGGGAAGCTCCTCTCCCTCGAGGTAAGTGTAGCCCTCGAGCCCCGCGACATAATCCGCGATGAACTGATTCGCCTCCTGTCGTGAAAGCCCGGTCGCGTTGTTGACCTTGCGGCGGAAGGTGGTCAGCAGCGTCGCCGCCTGGAACTGCACATAGTTGAGGACCTCGGTGACGGTGTCGCCGTGTACCAGGTCGGTGATCTCGTAGCCGGTGTCGGTCAGTCGGACGTGCACCGCGTTGGTGTCCCCGAACAGGTTGTGCAGATCGCCCAGGATTTCCTGGTAGGCGCCGGTGAGGAAGATGCCCAGGATGTAGGGCTCGTCGTCCCGGACCGGGTGCAGCTCGAGGGAAGGCTTCCCCTTGCGTCCACCGATGAAGCGATCGATCACGCCGTCGGAGTCGCAGGTCATGTCCTGGATGGTACCGCGACGGGTCGGGGCCTCGTTGAGCCGGTGAATCGGCATGATGGGGAACAGCTGGTCGATGGCCCAGTTGTCCGGCAGGGACTGGAACACCGAGAAGTTGCAGAAGTAGCGATCCACCAGCGTGGCGTCGAGATCCGCAGCTACCTCGGGGTGATCGGCGCGTTCAGCCTCGATCAACTGCGCCAGCCGGTTCATGGTGGCCAGGTAGAGCTGTTCCGCCTGGGCCCGTTCCCGGAGTGACAACACCCCGCTCGCAAACAGCTCCTGGGCGCGCTCCTTCCCGAAGGTGGCATCGTGGTGCACCTCCGCCGCCCGCTCGACCCCGATCGACTCGAGATTGTCGTGCAGCTCGACCAGCAGGGAGTGGGGGTCGGGCCCCAGCTCGGGAATGGGCGGGTCGATCTGCGACTCCACGTCGGTGACGTTGACCAGCAGCAGTGAGTGATGGGCCGTGATGGCGCGCCCCGACTCGGAGATGATGTGCGGCATGGGAAGCTCGTCATCCCGACACAGGGTCCCGAGCGTGTAGACCACGTCGTTGGCATACTCGCGCATGGAGTAGTTCATGCTGGCGGCCCGGGTGGACCGGGAGCCCTCGTAATCCACCCCCAGGCCGCCCCCGACGTCCACGTGGGTCAGCCCGAAGCCCATCTTGCGCAACTCGACGTAGTAACGGCCCAGTTCCGCGAGCCCCGCCTTGATGTACTTGATGTCGGTGATCTGACTGCCGAGATGAAAGTGGACCAGGCGCAGGATGTCCTTCTTGCCGGCGGCCTCCAGCCGGTCCAGCAGCTTCATGAGTTCCATCGCCGACAGGCCGAACTTGGAGCGTTCCCCCCCGGACTTGGCCCAGCGGCCGGCGCCCTCGGTCGCCAGCTTGATCCGTACCCCCATGGTGGGTACTACGGCCAGTTCGTCGGCGACTTTCAGAAAGGTGTCCAGCTCGGACAGCTGCTCGATCACCACGAAGACGGTGTGGCCCAGCTTCTGTCCGGTCAGCGCCAGCCGGAGATATTCCTCGTCCTTGTAGCCGTTGCAGACGATGATCGGCCGGGTACTGTCGGAGATGCCCAGCACCGCCTGCAGCTCCGGCTTGCTGCCGCACTCGAGACCCACCCCGTGCGGGGTGCCGAACTCGACGATCTCCTCGATGACGTGGCGCTGCTGGTTGACCTTGATGGGATAGACCGTGGTATAGCCCCCGGTGTATCCCGACTCGGCGATGGCCTGGGCGAACTGCTGCGCCAGGGCCTGGATCCGCATCCGCAGGATATCGGAGAACCGCAGCAGCAGAGGCAGGCCCACTCCCTGGGCGCTCAGGTCCATGGCGAGCTGGAACAGGTCCAGGCTCCGCTTGGGGTTGCCGTCGGGATGGACGGTCACCCGGCCCTCGGCGTTGACCCGGAAGAACCCCAGGCCCCAGCCCGACGTGTTGTACAGTTTCTCGGCGTCCTTGACGGACCAGGCGGAGGTATTGATCAGGGTCTCCCGGACGGATTGACGGAGAAGATCTTAGTCACCAACGGCCCCGACTCAAGTCCCGAGGCACGCGGTGCCCATAATGGGCCCGACGCTGGACCCGGCCTTCGGGCCCCACGAGGCCGCCCGGGTGATGAAGACCACCGTAGAGACCCGGACGCCGAGCTGGGACAGGGTTGCTGTTAGTATTCACCCATGTCGTGGTCCTTCCGCATCGCCCGCCTGTTCGGCGTGGACGTGAAAGTGCACGTCACTTTCGTGCTGCTGCTCGGGATCCAGGCGATATTGGGCTACCAGGCGGCAGGCCCGGAGGGGTTGCTGCTGGCCTTCCGGACCCTGCTGGTCTTCGGCTGTGTGGTGCTGCACGAATTCGGGCACATTCTCACCGCCAGGCGCTTCGGGATTCAGACCCGGGACGTGGTCCTGCTGCCGATCGGCGGGGTGGCCCGGCTGGAGCGGTTGCCCGACCGACCGCGGGAGGAACTGCTGATCGCCGTCGCGGGGCCGGCGGTCAATCTGGTACTGGGACTGCTGCTGGGAGCATACCTGGCGGCCCGCGGGGTACCGATGCTGACCTTTCTCGGAAGCGCGATTCCGGCGGCGCTGTTCGGGACCACCGGGGGCCCCGATCCCCTGATGACCGCCCCTCTGCCGTGGTTCCTCCTGCTGGTCAATGTCCTGCTGCTGGGCTTCAACCTGCTGCCGGCGTATCCGATGGACGGAGGCCGGGTACTCCGGGCGCTGTTGGCAACCCGGTTGGGCCACGTCCGAGCCACCCGTATCGCGGCCACGGTGGGGCAGGGACTGGCGATGATCGCGGGCGTCTACGGACTTCTCGGGGGCGATTACCTGTTCATGCTGCTGGCGCTGTTTGTGTTTCTCGCCGCCGGACAGGAGGCCGCCATGGTCGCCGCCCGAGCCGCCGGCCGCGGGATCATCGTGGACCAGATGATGGTCACCCGGTACATCAGCATCCCGCTCTACGCCACCCTGCGGCAGGCGGTGGATCTGCTGCTGGAGGGCGAACAGCGGGAATTCCCGGTGCTGGACAACGTCGGCGCCATCCGGGGGTTGCTCACCCGGGACAACCTGATCCATGGGCTTGCGGCCCGCGGTCCCGACTCCGCGGTCAGTGAAGCGATGACCCAGCCGGTGCAGACGCTGCCACTGGGGCTGTCGTTCGACGAGGCCCTGGGTCGGCTCCGGGCCAGCGGGCTACCCGCCCTGCCGGTGGTGGATGTCGGAGGGCACCTCGTGGGGATGCTCACGATGGACAACATCACCGACCTGATCCTGGTCCGGCAAGCGGTGGCGCGGACCTAGCCCGGGTCGCGTGCTACGCCGCCCGCCACACCGGGCGCGTCAGGCAGGTCGGGCCCCCCTCGGCCTTCAGGGAAATCTCCCGCCCCACATAGGTCAGGACGGTGGCGCCCGCGGCCTCAAGCCGCTTCCGGGTCACCGGATTGCCGTCCAGCATCAGGCAGCGGCGCGGCGCCAGCGCCAGCACGTTGGGCCCCATACTGGGATATTCGGCCTCGGGCACCTCGACCAACGCGATGCCGCGTCGCTCCAGCTCCTGTCGGAAGTCCGGCGGCAGCAGAGAGGAATACACCACCGCCAGCCGCTCATCCACCAGACTGATGAAGGACATGAGGTGCAGGCAGCTGTCCGGCGTCTCGGGTACGGGCAGCGTCACGGGGAACAGCCGCACCGAGGGGCCCAGCAGCCCGCGAAGCTGGTCCATGCCGGCGGCGTTGGTGCGAGCCCCGAGCCCCACCGCGAGGGTTTCCTCATCCAGCCAGAGGCAGTCTCCGGCCTCGGCCATGGCCGCACCGGTGAGGCGGCCGAGCAGTGGCACTCCGGCGCGTTCCAGGCAGTCGCCGAGGGCCTGCTCCTCACCCCGTCGCAGCGATTTCCCCATGCGGAGCAGGACGGCGCCCCGATCGGTGACCAGCGCCGGATCATGGACGTAGATGGCGTCGGCGAGGTCGGGCAGCTCGGCGTCGTGGGAAATGACCTCGACCCCGCTGCCCACCAGGAGGTCGACCAGGAGACGGTGTTCCGCCTGGGCCCGAGTCAGGTCCGGTTGGCCGGTGTAATGCCACCGGACCGGATCCGCTGAGGCGAAGGCCCGGCCCGGCGCCCGCACAATGACTCGGAGCAACGGCGAGACCATCGACTGGGCGCCGAACGTTCGACTCACGTCTCCGCCCCGGGTTCGGGTCGGGGCTCCGCCGCGGGGCGCGGCGGCGGCGGCGGCCGCCCGCCCTGGGTGGTCACCTGAAAGTCGACGGCGGTCGTGGCCCGGAGCCGGGCCGAATCCGCCCGCCGCGGGGAGCGCACCGCGAGCCGCCAATGCCACAGAGAGAGCACCGGTCCGTAGAAGACCAGATCGCCGATGACCTTGCCAAGCAGCGCGCCGATCCAGTCCGGCCGCAGCCACAGCCCCAACCCGAACCAGAGCGGTCGGGTGAGCAGGTCCACGGCCTCGGCGGCCCCGAACTCGCGGGCCAGATTCAGCAGCACTTCCCCGAGACCTCGCCCTGGCCGGGCGTTGCGGAAATCGCGGATGGCCAGTGCGAGGTAGAACCAGCAGGTCTCCGCCAGGGCGCCGGCGAGGGCTGCGAGCCAGAGTCCGGCGCCGCGGTGCAGCGCCAAGGTGGCCGATGCCACGGCGGCCACCACCCCACCGAGCTCCGCCGGACCGAAGCGCCGCCACCAGCCCGAGGCCCGTTCGGCGAGGGCGGAGCGAGACGGGGGTGTTGGCATGGCGGGCTGGCTGCTCACCTGCAGGTCGGTATCACCGATGTGGATGACGTCCCCGTCGCGGAGCAGCGTCGGCGCCGCGATCCTGAGACCGTTCAGCAGGGTCCCGAAGCGACTGCGGTCGACCAGCAGCGGGCCCGCAGGCGTGGCGATGATCCGGGCGTGGCGTCGGGAGATTTCCCAGCTGTCCAGCAGGACGTCGCACTCGGGGAGCCGGCCGATCTGCACCGGCCTCCCTCCGAGCGGAATCGCCACCCGCCCGTGGATCAGGGACAGCCGGGGTTGGGTCACCACCCTTCCAAGTCTCGTCGCAGTCGCGGCCCTGGCTCGGACGGGATCTCGAAGTACCACCAGTTCCGGTCCGGCGACCATCCCTCCCGGGCCTCAGCCAGGTCACCCCAGAGACACTCCTCGCTCCGGCTGAGACAGGCCCGGATCCTGGTGTCCGCCTCGCGCACCTGGGCCCACGCCGCGAGCCGCGTCGTGGCCGGCGCCACGGCCAGGGCGTTCTGCAGCAGCTGGCGGGTGTCCATGTCTTTGCGGTAATCCTCCAGACCGTGGGGATACCCCGCCTCGACCAGGACCACGACGCGCTCCCAGCAGCAGAGCAGTCCCGCGACTCCGCGGGCCAGACTCTCGTGGCGGCGGCGCTGGCTGCGCGAAGGGGCTGACCCCCCTGGCGGGAGCCGGATCACTCGCCCCCCCCCAGCTGCGGAACCCGGAATCCCGGTCGTCGGCATGAGCTGGATCATCGGGGCCACCGGTTATTGCTGCGGTCGACGTCGGGCAGGTTTTCGTCGGGGTCGATCACGACCGCGCGGACCCGCTCGCGGCCCCGGACCCGATAGACGAACCGCGGGCCGAGGTTCCACATGTCGACCGGCAGCGGGACCCGCGTGCTGTTGTGGGCACCTTCAGCCGCCTCCACTTCCACCGACAGGGTGGCGGGCATGACCATCTCGCGCCGGCTCGACAGGTGGATCTCGGTTACCGAATCACCGCGGGACACCACGGAATCGACCGCCTGATCGAGACGCGCGGTGCTGTAGATCCAGGACCGCCAGAACCAGTCGAGGTCCTGGCCGGACTGATCCCGCAACAGCCGGAAGAAGTCCGCCGGAGTGGGGTGTTTGAAGGCCCAGGTCCGGAGGTATTCCCGGAATGCCGGGTCGAACCGGTCACGGCCAAGCACCTCATGACGAAGCAGCTGCATCATCAGGGCCGGCTTCTGGTATCCGGTCCAGAACAGATCCGTGGATTCGACCGGCCGGGAGATCAACGGCTGCTCGGTACCCGGAATGGCGTGATCGTGGTACAGGTGCAGGGGGTGGACCTCGATCGAGTCCCCGTAGGCCGTCCCCACGAAGTAATTGGCCGCGTTGGCCAGGTCGATGAAGGTGTTGAACCCCTCGTCCATCCAGGGATAGAGCCGTTCATTGGAGCCCACCACCATCGGCATCCACTGATGACCCAGCTCGTGGGCCAGCACCCACTGCAGGTCGATCTGTGCCGGCCCGGTGGGATCGAAGGTCATCATGGGGTACTCCATCCCCTCGATGGGCCCTTCGATGCTGGAGATGTGGGCGTAGGGATAGTGGTACCACTGCTGGCTGTAATACCGTACTGCCTCACGAACCATGCGGTTGGCCTCGGTCCACAGGGTGGCCTCAGGCCGGTAGAAGGTGTGCACCAGGATGCCCTTCCACCCGCTCGCGTCCCAGCGGAAGTTGGGTGCGGCGGCGAAGGCAAAGTCGCGCACGCTATCGGCGTGAAACCGCCAGGTCAGTGATCCCGCCTCGGTGGGACGGGTCTGCCCCGGGTTCCCGGCCTCACCGGCACCGATGATCGCCACCGCGGTATCGCTGGTTCGGGCCCGGGCCAGCCGGGCCCGTTGCCGGGCGGTGAGGACGGTCAGGGGGTTCTGGAGCACACCGGTGGCCGCCACGACAAACCGGGCCGGCACCGTGATGGCGACGTCGAACGCGCCGTACTCGAGGTAGAACTCGCCGGCCCCGATGTAGGGCTCGTGATTCCAGCCGCTGACATCGTCGTACACTGCCATGCGGGGATACCACTGTCCCAGCTCGTACAGGTCGCCGTCATGGCCCATCCGGCCCGCGCCGTACGGCGGGACCGCGAAGGACCAGCTGAGCGCCAGCTCGGTCACCCCGCCCGGCGGCAGCGGCCGGGGCAGGTCGATCCGCATGATCGTGCCGTAGATGGTGTGCGCCAGCGGACGCCCAAGCCGGGTCACCGACGTGAGCTCGACGCCGCCGGCGGTCCCCTTGCAGGAGAAGTCGAAGACGGAGCCGAGGAAGACCAGGGGAGGCTGATCCAGGAGGTTGGTGACGCTCTCCGGGGCGCAGATGTTCTGCTCCAGCTGCAGCCACAGATAGGGGAGTGGATCCGGCGAGCGGTTGTGATACCGAATAGTCTCCTGCCCCCGCAGCGTGCCGGTGGCAGGATCGAGAGTCGCGGCAATACGGTAGTCAACCCGCTGCTGCCAGTACCCGACCCCGGGTCGCCCCGCCCCGGTGCGCACCGAGGAGGGCGCCGGAAGCGGGAGGGGCCGGAAGGGACTGGAGTCGGCCACCTGGGCCACGAGTGGCTGGGCGACAGCCACGGTCAGGAGAAACAGGACTGGTCGCATGGCATACCGGGAGGAGGGCGGCAGGACTCGCGCTGGAACGGAGGGAGAAGATACGCCCGGAGACTCGGCTGTCCAGCGTCACAGCGCGGTCAGGGGTGGCTGGCCTGGCCCTTATCTTTCCACCGGGGTGGACCCTGTGGAGGCACCGATGACGACCCAGCACTTCGAGCGAGCCACGAAACTGCCGGTTTCCGCGGAACGGGCCTACGACTGGCATGGTCGGCCGGGTGCCTTCGAGCGGCTGATCCCGCCCTGGGAGCGGGTCCGAGTCCGGGAGAAGACCGGCGATCTCAGCGGAGGTCGCCTGGTCCTCGAGGTCCCGGTCGGTCCGTTCCAACGGCGCTGGGAGGCCCGGCTGGAGCGGGCCGCCGAGGGGCTCGGTTTCGTGGACCACCAGGTCGGGGGCCCGTTCGCCTGCTGGCGCCACCATCATGGATTCGAATCCCTGGGGCCGGCCCGGTGCCGGTACCTCGACCGGATCGAGTACCAGCTCCCCTTCGGCGCCATCGGAACCCTGGCAGCGCCGCTGGTGGCCCGGCGGCTGGAGCGCACCTTTCGCTACCGCCACGCGACGGTAGCGTGGGACCTTGAGTTGCTGCAGCGCTACCCCGGACCGACGTTGACCATCGCGATCACCGGCGCCACCGGGATGCTGGGCAGCGCCCTGGTCCCCTTCCTCAGCGCCGCCGGGCATCGGGTGGTGCGGCTGGGCCGGCGGGGTCTGGGACCGGAGGATATCCCATGGGATCCGGCCCGCGGCACTCTCGATGGTTCCCGGCTCGCTGGGGTGGATGCGGTAATCCACCTCGCCGGGGAGCCCATCGCCGGGGGCCGGTGGACGCCCGCACGGCGACGCCGGATCATGGAGAGTCGCACCTCGGGGACCACCCTCCTGGCCGACACGCTCGCCGGTCTCCGGCGCCCGCCTCGAGTGCTGATCACAGCCAGCGCGATCGGGATCTACGGCGACCGCGGCGAGGAACCGCTGACCGAGGAGGCGCCGCTTCGGTCGGGGCGGGAGGCCAGCTTCGTGGAGCGGGTGGGCCACGCCTGGGAAGCCGCCACCGCTTCCGCCGAGGCGGCCGGAATCCGGGTGGTGCGGGCCCGGATGGGCCTGGTGCTCTCTGCCGCGGGTGGGGCCCTCCGGCAGATGCTTCCGCCGTTCCGGGCGGGCCTCGGAGGACGCCTGGGGGACGGTCGGCAGTACTTCAGCTGGATTACACTGACCGACGTGCTCGGGGCCCTGTATCATGCCCTGTGGACCGAGAGCCTGCGGGGTCCGGTCAACCTGACCGCGCCGGCGCCGGTCACCAACCAGGAATTCACTGCGGTGCTGGCCCGGGTGCTGCGGCGGCCGGCGCTGCTGCCGGTCCCTGCTGCGCTGCTCCGGTTCGGGCTGGGTGATCTGGCCGACGAGCTGTTGCTGGCGAGTGCCCGGGTAGTGCCGGCGCGGCTGGTGAACTCGGGCTACGGTTTCCAGCATGCCGACCTCGCGGCCGGGTTGCGTCATGAGCTGGGCCGTTGATCCGCCGGGCCTTTCTCCCTCCCACTGGCGCCTCTAAACTTGAGCCATGACGGCACCCCGACCCGCGGTGATTCTGGTCTCCGGCGGCCTCGATTCCGCCACGACCCTGGCGTTGGCGCGTCGGGATGGCTTCCAGCCGTATGCCCTCAGTTTCCGATACGGCCAGCGGCACGCGGTCGAACTGGCGGCGGCCCGGGCGGTGTGCGACAGCCAGGGTGTGGTCGAACACCGGGTGCTCGACATCGACCTGGGCGGCTTCGGCGGCTCGGCGCTCACTGCGGACCTGCCGGTGCCCAAGGGTCGCGCGGTCGAGGCGATGGCGGCGGCCATCCCCCTCACCTACGTACCGGCGCGCAACACCGTGTTCCTCGCCTGCAGCCTGGCCTGGGCGGAGGTGCTGGGCGCGGCGGACCTGTTTCTGGGGGCGAATGCGCTGGACTACAGCGGCTACCCGGACTGCCGTCCGGAATACATTCGCGCCTTCGAAGCCATGGCCAATCTGGCGACCCGGTCGGCGGTGGAAGGCGGGGTCCGGTTCCGGATCCACACCCCGCTGATCCAGCTGACCAAGGCGGCGATCATTCGCCTCGGGCTGGAACTGGGGGTCGATTACGGGCTCACGCGGTCCTGCTATGACCCTACCCGGGAAGGCCTGGCCTGCGGGCAGTGCGATTCCTGCCTGCTCCGACTGCGGGGCTTCGCGGCCAACGGGCTCACCGATCCGGCGCGGTACGTCACGGCCTGACTACTGCGAGATCAGTTCGTCCCCGAAGACCAGCATGGTGGCCGTCTGGTTGTAGTGGCCCACCGCCCCGCCCAGCGTCATCCCCTGCTCCCCGAAGGTATTGAAGCCGATCAGCGGGACGTCGCCGGCGATCTCGCGCACCAGCGTCAGGTCATCCAGGTCGATGCGGCACTTGAGCAGATGGCGCAGGATGCAGTTGAACACCACGACCGCCCCCACCCGGCGGGGGTGGCCGGCGTCGGTGATGGCCCGTCGCAGGGTCTGACGGAAGCTGTTGACGGCGAACTCCCGGTCGGTTTCCATGTGGCGGAGATAGGCGCCCTCGGGGATTTCGGCGAAGAAGGTCAGACTGCCGTCATCGTTGGCAGCGGCCACGCTCTTGATGGTGTACTCGCCGAACACATCGGAGGACTT